>JAZUEA010000396.1:0-10791 GCA_045639945.1 Myxococcota bacterium | reverse complement strand
ATTGCAAAACGGCGTGACGCCTAGAATCAGGCAACACGAGCAAGAGCATAATTCCAGGAAAATGAATAAGAATCGGTTCTTCTGCGATGTGGATGGTTCCACATTTTGGGCATTTCATTGAACCAATGGCGGCATAGCCTTCACGTGCAAAAGCCCAAACACGTTCTCTATCAGACTCTACATTGAGCGATTTTTGACATTTTGCGCCAAAGAACGAGCCGCAACCGGCACATACAACCGTTGTTTCTTCGGCGTTTGTTCGCCCTAACTCACCGCCATACACAAACTTATTCGTCATAAATCTTGAGCGCTTTCCAGCATCGATGCGCAGTTCTGCATATATCACGCACCATTTCTGAACGCTAGTTTGGGAATTTCCATTTTCGTTTATGTCTTGCAGGCCGTTTTTTAATCTATTTGGGCGGTGAATGCGTAAAAGTTGATTTAAAAAACCTTAATCATTTCACCTGATTACAAAAAAAAGAAGCAGCATTAAATTTTCTTTTTGACGTTCGGCATCAAGGCGCGTATAACGCCGCTCGTCGCGTTGCTCTTTTAAAAATTGTTGAGTTTTTGAAGTTATTCGGGAATCGTCTAAAGGCAGGACAACGGGTTCTGGTTCCGTCAATCTAGGTTCGAATCCTAGCTCCCGAGTTTTGGCCCGTTCGTCTAGCGGTCAGGACGCCGGCCTCTCACGCCAGTAACGTGGGTTCAATTCCCACACGGGTCACAAAAACCTCAGTGCTTTGGTACTGAGGTTTTTTTTTGCTCATCATTCTCAAGACTGAAAAATCGTTCAGTTTAAGAATATACAGGACGCAACTCTCCCCTGCTCTTCCTTTGAGAGTTCCAACTTTTAATCAACGATTTCGCGGGATTAATCTTCAGCTGCCGCTAAGTCGGCAGTCTGATACATGTGGCCCATGCGGCGATGCTTTGTGGCGAGATACTCGTGGTTGGTTGCGTTCACGCCCGTGAGCACAGCTTTTCTGCCCACAACGTTGATGCCTGCTTCTTCCAAACCGCGAATTTTATCGGGATTGTTGGTGAGCAAAACGATAGATTTCACATGAAATCCCCGCAAAATTCGCGCCGCCAACGTGTAATCGCGCAGGTCGTCTTCAAAACCCAACATACGATTCGCGTCCACGGTGTCCGCGCCTTGCTCTTGCAAGTGGTAAGCTCGAATTTTATTACCTAATCCGATGCCACGACCTTCTTGGCGCAAATAAATTACCAAACCGCGGCCTTCGCTCTGGATATAGTCCAGCGCTGCATCCAACTGTGCTTTGCAATCACATTTTTTGGATTCAAGCACTTCGCCAGTAAAACATTCTGAGTGAACGCGAACGGGCAGAGCTTCGGCATCTTCGAGATTTCCTACAGAAATCGCCAAATGCTCTTTGTCGTCGGGAGTTCGGTACACGCGCACGTCAAAATCGCCGTGGCTTGTGGGCAGAAGCGTGCGGGCGTAGAAAAACTCATTAGCATCCGCACCTGTATCTTTCGGCTCGATCATCTTTTGCCTTTCAAGAAACGGCGTAGTCTACGCATCAATTTCAGTACGTCAACGAATGTTTAGTCGAGAAGTGTGCGCGCTTCGCGGAAAAGTCCACCAGCTAAGTACGCAGTTCCTTTGGGATCTTGGCGTTTAGGCGCTCGAAGAAATGAATTTGCGACACGGCCATTCACTCGGCGTTCGTGCGGATTATCGAGATCTAAATAGACAATTCGCGCTGCACCGCGTGTAACAGCCACAACCTCGTAGTTTGAGCCATGAGCGCTGCGCAAAATTCCAACTTCAGGAGCATTACCGCCCGCCTCAAAAAAGATGAGATCGCCCAATTTCGGCGTACCTTTTCGAGCTCGACTCACCTTTCTAAGTTCAGAAATGCTGCGCGTCTCTGGTTGCGAATCGAGCGATAAATCTCCAAATACGGTTTGCACCAACACTCGATCGCAAATCTGCTGGCCATCTACGATTTTTTGATTTTGGATGCGATCCAAATTTCGCTTGATGATGCTTCGACGATCCTGAGCAAGATCACGATCCGCATCGGAAGTATAAACGTGTTTTGGTGGATTCGAAGCGGCGCGTTTTTGCGATTTCGCGGCAGCTCTGCTGTTTTGAGTTTGTTGTGAACTTTGCTGAGATTGCTCGTTTTTCTTCGATTTTGAAGTTGTATTTTGGGCAGAAGCGACTGTTTTTTTTACATTCCGAATCGGCGTTTCTGCTTGGTCGTTTTTAAACGATAAAAACGGATGCGAAGTTGGGCGCAACCCCGCATTCTGCGTAGAACCACAAGCGGTCAGCGCAAACGCAAACAGAATCGTCAGATGTAGGGAAAACAACTTCATCGGTACGCAGAATACACAACTTTCAGCAGCGCAAAAAATTCACATCAAAAACGCCTGGTTTTACTTACAATTAGCAAATTCTACGTTACGGACGTTCTTCAAAGTCGCCGGTTTTTTGCAAAATACGCTCAAGCCATTCCGAAGCTTGGCCTGATGCATACAGGCTGATAATGCGCCCTTCACCTTCATGATCCAGCTTGATCCAGAGCGTGTCGGCGGAAATGAGCGAGGGCAAGCGCGACGGCCATTCAACAAGTGAAACGCCTTGCACGCCAACCAATTCGTCCAGCTCCAACCCCATCGCTTCTTCTTCATCGCTGATGCGATATAGATCGATGTGGTGAAACGGCAAACGACCGCGATAACTCTGCAAAATCGCAAAGGTAGGGCTATTGACCAACGTGTAATCAATGCCCAGGCCATCAGCTAAACCTTGCGCCATGCAGGTTTTTCCCGCACCCAAATCACCCAACGCCGCTACGACACAACCGTTTTCAGCTGTTTCACCCAAAATCTTGCCGAATGCGTGCGTCGCATCCACATCTGGCAGGAAAAAACGCACTGTCATTTCACGCCTTTCGTTCACGTAAAAGCCGCGCCAACACTGGTAAATCCGGCTTGGTTAACGGCAACGTGGCAATTTCGTCGACGCTTGCAAATTTAAAACTCTCAACGTCCACTGAACGAGGCTGACCCGAAACGAGTTCACACTTGTAAGTGAGCAAGATTACTTCGCAATCAGGACGGCAGTCGTGACCAACTGCGTAAATCTCACCAACCGCAACCTCAATATCGAGTTCTTCTTCAAGCTCACGTTTGAGTGCCGCTTCCGGCGATTCACCACGCTCAATTTTGCCACCAGGAAACTCCCATCTCAGACTTTGCGCATCGTTTAAATGTCGCTGAGTAATCAGGTAATATCCCGGGTTTTCAGGAGATTCGCATAATCCCGCGACCACAATTAGCCGCGGACAGCTCTCGCGATTCAATTGCGGAATCCCGCGCGCGCGGCACTCTGAGGTTTCTTAGGCATCATTTTCAAACCGCAGATCTTGTCGTAAGGCAAGCACCAGGTCGCTTCGTTGTTTTGAACTGTCAAAAAGTCGTTGCCCAGGCTGACTTTTTCGATACGAGCAAGCGGCATCGGACCGCCGGTGGAATCGATGAGCAACGCCATCTGGTACTCCTCATCGGTCACGAAGTTCGCATCTTCAAAACGAAGCTCGCTGCGGGCCTGAAGCATGGCCTCTAAAAGTTCTTTGGTCATGAGTTTCCTCAATTATTTCGGAGAGATAAAAAGTTAACGAACGTTGAACGGCAAGCTTGCGTTGTAGTTGGAACCATCAAACGACGGAACTTTCAAGCCCGACAAAGCGCTACGGACACAACGATTACCGCTGCTGCTACCGCCGCTCAGCGAAACCTTCAAAAGTGAGCCATCCGGAACGATGGTGAGGTTAACCGCAAAATCCTTTTTAGAAGGATCACGACGCGCTTCATCTTCCAAGCACTTGGTCAAAGCACTCATGCGCGATTGAACCACGCGATCAAATTCAGATTTATCGAAGCTACGGCCTGTTCCGGAACGAAGCGACATTTCACTTTGCGCCACCAAACGCTCTTCACGAGCCATTTGACGTGCTTCGGCCTGTGCAAATCGCTGTGCAGCCTCAAGTTTTTCTTGCTGGCGGCGAGCGGCAATTTCTGCAGGCGTTTCCGGCAATTCCTCAGGCAGCGAAATCGACGGCAATGAGCCCGTAAAGGTCATCACGGCAGAATCCAAGCTGGTTTTTGCCGGCGCGGGCAACATGGCTTGATAGCCAAACCAACCAGCAACTGCGAGCACGGCCAGGATAATGACGCTTGTAAAAACGCCCAGCGCAACCCGAACGCGCTTATTGGCAGCATGCGCCATGCGCTTTTCTTCTTGTTTGCTGTCGTTTTCGACTTTTTGCTGAATCGCCTGAACCAGAATGTCATCAAAATTCGGAAATTCAGAAAGCGTTAAGCGACGATCCGTTTCGACATCGCACAAAATCGTCTCTGTCGAAATCTCGCCTTGAAGCAGCTTTTCGCGGATTTCATTGCCGGTGTAAGGCCCGAAATCGATTCCATTTTTTTCAACCAGCCAGCGAGAGCGCTGACCATCGTCATGATTTGGATCACCACCCGCCGGCTTAAGCTCAGGAATCACAAACGAAGAAGAACGCTGCTTATTGGAATCGTTAATTGCAGACATAGCGCTGGTATCCATGGCTTCAATTGAGGTCTGCTGTGCTTCGACGGGCTCACCTGGCATTTCATAACCGGCGCTTTTTTCAACCGCATCAGCCAACATGCGTTTTAACGCTTGCGGATCATTTGGCGTAACACCTGGTTTTTGTTCAAGAATTTTCAGAAGAGCAGAGCCCAGTGCAGGCGGCAAACGGCGGTTAATTTCTTCGGTGGCAATCGATTCAATAAACGGCTTGCCAACCAACATGCAGTAAAAAAGCACGCCCAGCGCGTAAAGATCGCCACGCGTACTCGGATCTGGACCAGGCGCGTTCTCACCTTTTGGAAAGCAGGCGGAATCCCAAGCGCCCAAATGCTCACGACGCGCGCACAATGACGGACGTAAGCGTGCAAGACCAAGCTCAACCAATTTCACACGACCATCTTTGGTCAACAAAACTGCGGATGGTCTCAAAGTGCCGTGCGGCAAGCTTGAAGCGGTCAACGCGTTGCAAAGATTTGCAACCACATTGTAGGCACCTCGAATCGAAAACCCCTTACCAGAAGCGGCTTTTTGTTCAATGAGTGAGATTAGGTTTTGTCCATCAATCCACTCTTGAGCCACATAGCGAGGCTTTCCTTTCCCCTCGGTGCCCATGCCATAGACGTGCGCAATATTCTTTTGAGAAATCTTCGATGCAACATCAATATCACTGCGTATTTGCTCAGTAATAGCAGCATTTGTTGGCATGGAAGCCGCGAGCATCAGAACGGCAATCTTTTTACCCGTGCGCTCATCCACTGCACGATAAGTTGAGCCGACAATATCTTCGCGGAGTCGCTCATCGATGACGAAGCGATTACCGACCTTGTCGCCCTGCTTAAACCGTACCGTGCTCTGCGAGCTACGCCCGGTCACCTCATCGTTCTGGGAAGTCTGCACCGCGATTTCTCTTTAGAATTCCGGGCTTCCTAATCAGGAAGCATTTTCACAACGCCGCAGCAACGGCACACGTCCGGTTTCTTTAGACCTAAGCGCCGCCCCGCGCAACCCCGGACTCACTCCACGCCTTGCTGTTGGCCTGGATTTTCCGTTAAGGGCCCAGAAGCAATGAGATCGATACGCGGTTGTCCATTTTCGTTTTGAATCACAAATTGCCATGGTCGGCCGGCCAACGAACCATGAACCACGCCTGGAGAAACCAACTTCACAGCTTCGCGATGAATACGATCAAACTGCCAATCCGAGCGAATCATCAAGCAGTTTTCAAGCTCAACGTTACCACATTTTTCTTTAAGCCATTCCTGCGTTTTTGAAGTACAAGTCTTTGAAATTACATCAAAATTCAAGTAGTTCACGTTCGCTTGGAATTGCTCAACCAGTGCGATTTCAGGCGCTTTGTTTTGTTGGCTGCAACTGGCGCAAAAAAGGGTCAAAAATACAAATATGCGTTTCATAAGCTTGAGAGTGCCCTTTCAATGTTTGAGTTTCAATGCGCAAATGCCCTGCTCTTTCCCCACATTTTTAAAGTTGCGCAGAAACCGTTGACTCGCGCTCAAAGCACGATTACAGGATCACGTATGCGCAAAATTATCGTTTTACTGGCCTCTCTCGTCGCTCTGTCGACGGGCTGTGACGAAAACCTCGATCCTGCAACACCAGAGGGTGCTTTGCACCGCTTGCGTGATGCCCTGCTCAAAAAGGACACTCCTACAGTCCTTTCCTGCGCATCGGCGCACACGGGCGAATTGCTTGCTCAACTCCAGATAATGCTTCAGGATCAGCGAACCACCATCGTTGAAAAATACCCAGCGGATCAGCGCGAAGTTGCGCTCATTTCTTATCCCAAAGGTATTTTCGACGCGCATGACTCCACTGAGCTCTTTTCACTGCTCACGCGTGCTACCTTTGATGGCTACACCAACATGGAAGGCCTTAAATCAGGCATGACCGTCGCGGGCAGCATCACAATGAGCGACAGCACGCACGCCTCAATTCCCGTTCGAAGCGGCGAAATCATTGAGTTTGTTCTTGAAGACGGCAAGTGGATGACCACCGCATTCGAGCGTCAACTCACACAGAATTTGCAACGCTTAACGGTGAATCAGCAAACACTTGAAAAGAATCTCACCGTTTTAGAAGAGCTTAAGCGACGCGAACAAGCCGACGCACCAAACGAAGGTGCCGCCGAAGCTGATTCAAAATAATTATTTATTTTCAGCAACTTACATTTCTGAGCTCGAAAGCAAATCCAACCTCGTCGGCAAATCTAAAGTGAGAACACTTCTCAAGCGTTCTCTTTGCTTTGGACCAATGCCGTGCGCACGATCTAAATCCTCAAATTTTGAATAAGGTCGTGCATCTACAATCGCCTGAGCACGTTTTGGCCCCACACCGTCGATCAGCGTTAAATCAGACAAGGGTGCCAAATTGAGGTGAAGCGGCAATCCCAACTGAATTCGAATTTCTGCAGGCAATTCGCGAACTTGCGCAATGCACGGCGCGTCACTTAAAACTAATTCGTCGCCCACATGAATTGGATTGTCAGCAGGGCATTTTTGAAGCACCTTTTTAATTCGCCCAAGATCTGAAGTGAGTACTCGCCTACCGTCTTTGGTTGTCACTCCAACCCATGTCTCATCTTTTAATTTCCGCGGCGACGAAGATTGAGACCAATGCGGCAAAATTGCAGCCGAAATCAAAATCACAACTGCTGCCAAAAATGGACGAGAGTTCACAAAATCTCCTTTGAGAATCTAAAGAACTCTTCGAACTACAAAATGTATTGTTGCGTGCGGCTTAAAAATTTTTCTCAAAGTATTCAAACCTACTGAAATAATTTAGGTTTTCAAAACTCTTGTTACAAAAGGCGCTTTCATTTCCCGACTAAAAAATGAGCGAGTAGAATGTCACTTTCACACAACGCCTGGAGTTCTCGTGCGCGCGCTCTCTTTTATTTCTTTCTCTTTATTATCAGTAGCTTCGGCGCAAGCTGAATTGCTTCAAGGCGTTTGGCAACCCGAAAGTTTTTGGGGCGTTGGCGCAGGTGTTCAGTCAATCGAAGACAACCCAGCTGGTCCCGCAATGGGTTCACCGCTGGAACTGAATTACACTTACCTTGGAAAAACCGGAAAACGCTCGGCCAATGAAGGACATGCACTTCATTTGGGTATGTCGCTGGTCGATGGCTATATCATGACGCTCGGCATGCAGCGAGTTGATGGCCTGGATTCAAAACCGTTTAAGTTCACGTGGGGTCACGCTTTTCGACTGAGTGATGCGCTTTCGCTCGGTGTTTCATGGCATCACTTCCACGATGACGATGCACAATCCGGGCTAGACACACTGAACACGTGGGACGTTGGTTTGCTGTTGCGGCCGATTCGCTGGCTTTCGGCAGGTGTAGCACTCACTGATTTTACAACACCACGCAACGACGTGGACCGAGCCTGGCAACTTGGTTTAGCGATTCGTCCTGGCACAGAAGCACTGACCATTTCTGGCGGGACAAGAATTTTTGAAAACGGAGATCCGATTGTAGGTGCAGGACTTAACTTGCATCTCTTCAGCACGTTCTCAATTTTGGGTCGCTACGAAGCCAGTGATTTTGGCGAAGACTTATCTCACCGCTTTTTAATTGGTTTACAGGACGAAGGTCGCTTAGGCGCTGGACTTTTTGGTTTTTCAAGCGACGCGGGCAAAGGCTTTCAAGGTTTAGGCGTCAACGTTCACTACCGCAAAGACGCCGAGCAATGGCACCTGACTGAACGCAAAACAATGGTCGAAGTCACAATTGGTTCATTGCCAGAAATTGCACCCAAAGGTTGGCTATCATCCGGATTTGAAACGCCTTTCTTAGAAATGATGAGCAGTCTTGCCTATCTCACAACGCGCAACGATGTGGGTGGCATCATGCTCATTTTGGGCGATCTCGATTTTGGTTGGGCCAAAGTTGAAGAACTTCGCACTGCAATTCTCGATTTGCGCGCATCGGGCATAAAAGTTATCGCCTATATTTCTTCGGGCGATACCAAATCGTACGCCCTCGCCAGTGCAGCGGATTCGATTTACATGCCTCCCGCCGGCATGTTGGCACTCACTGGTCTTCGACAGTCACGCGTTTACTTGAAAGAAGGCTTAGCTCGCCTCGGTGTAGAAGCAGATTTCATCGCGGTGGGCGACTACAAGAGCGCACCTGAAATTTTCACGCGCACTGAACCATCACAAGCAAGCGAATCGTCCGATCGCGAACGCATTTCACAGCAGTTTGATGCATTGGTTGAAGATTTAGCGATTGCACGAAACAAGTCATCCTCTGAAGTCCGCGAAATTATTTCCAAAGCTCCATTTAGCGCGACATCGGCACAGGCAGCTGGGCTCATTGATGGCGTGATTGCATACGACGAATTGGATGGCATTGCGCGCAATTTGATCGGGCAAGGCGTTCGCTTCGTTCCAATACAAGATCTTGATATTCCAGGAGATAATCGCTGGGGACGCTTGCCAACCGTAGCCGTTCTCTACGCTGTGGGCGACATTGTGGACGGTGAAAGCGAACTCAATCCAATTTCCGGCGAATACTCTACTGGTGCAGTTACTTTTGTGAATGATGTCCGAAGGTTAGCATCTGATTCCAAAGTTGAAGCGGTTGTTTTGCGCATCGACAGTCCTGGCGGTTCTGTCTCTGCATCCGATGCCATGTGGCGCGAATTAAAACTGCTCGCTGAACACAAACCGCTGATTGTGAGCTTGAGCGACGTCGCCGCATCAGGCGGTTACTACATCGCCGCACCAGCTAAAGAAATTTGGACTTCAAACGCCACAGTCACTGGTTCAATCGGCATCTTCGCCGGCAAATTCAACATAGGTGGTTTGCTTCAAAAATTAAGTTTGCATCCGTTTGCAATCGAAATGGGCGAAAATGCCGGCTTCAATAGTCCCGCTCGCAAATGGAGCGACTCCGAACGTTCGATTTTGAAAGGCATTTTGGAAGAAGGCTACGAACTTTTCCTCAATCGAGTAGCGGCAGGTCGCCCACTTGATGTGGATGGCGTTCGTCCGCTGGCAGGTGGTCGCGTTTGGAGCGGTCGCGATGCACTAAAAAACAAACTTGCCGATCACAAAGGCGGTTTCTTGGATGCCATCGACCGCGCAGCCACGCTTGCAGGCCTTGAACCAGTTGATTACCAGCTTGCTTTCTACGGCCCGCAAACAGATCGTCATTGGATGCCGATGATGAATCTCGCTTTGCCTGGCGTGGCTTCGCAATTGCAAACTTTGTCTCCAATTATAAACGCAACGCTTGTACAGCCTTTTAAATCAGTGTTATCGTTCCTCGCGCTTTACAATGAGCGGCCGCTGGCACTTCTTCCCGTGTTCGATGAGGCTTTCTAATGGGCGACTACTCTGGGAAAACTCTTTACTTAATCGATGGTTCCGGATTTATCTTTCGCGCTTATTACGCCATCCGAACGCCGATGACGGCACCAGATGGCACGCCTACGAATGCGGTTTTTGGCTTTACACGCCTACTGTTAAATCTGCTCAAAGATGAAAATCCGTCGCATGTGGCGGTTATTTTTGACGCCAAACGACCTTCATTTAGAGAAGAGATCTATCCGGAATATAAGGCAAATCGCGTTGCGCTGCCTGAAGATATGATTCCGCAGTTTGGTCTTTGTCGCGAAGTCACTCGTGCTCTCGGTTTGCCAGCGCTCGAGCTCGCTCGCTACGAAGCAGACGATCTGATCGGCACGCTTTCAAAACGCTTTCTCGAATTGGGCGGCGATTGCGTAGTGGTGAGCGCCGACAAGGATTTGCTGCAGCTGGTTTCACCACATCTCACGGTTTGGGACGGCAAAGAAACGCACTACCAGCGAGATGAAGTTATCGCGAAATTTGGCGTTCCACCTGAAGTTGTGCCGGATTGGCTCGGTCTCGCAGGTGATACAGCAGACAACATTCCAGGCGTTCGCGGCGTAGGCCCAAAGACAGCATCCAAATTGCTCAATGAATACGGCAACATGGAATCGCTCCTTGAGCACGCGCACGAAATCAAAGGCAAGCTTGGACAAAGCCTGGTCGAATGTGCAGACAATGCTCGTCTCTCCAAGAAATTGGCAACCTTGGCATACGATGCACCGATTGAAATCGACTTTGAAAATCTCAAGCACATTCCGCCAAATCCCTCGGATTTATACGACTTTTTAGCCAAGGTT
>JAZUEA010000395.1:0-2399 GCA_045639945.1 Myxococcota bacterium | reverse complement strand
GACAAAGAAACGGCAGAAACGGCTGTTCAAGCGTCGCTCACCGGTCACTTGGTGTTCTCAACGTTGCACACCAACGACTCGGCTTCGGCTGTTACGCGTCTGGTCGATATGGGCGTTGAGCCCTTCTTGGTTTCTTCCTCGGTCATTGGCATTTTGGCACAGCGTTTGGTGCGTACGCTTTGTCCGCACTGCAAAGCGCCGATTGTGCCTACCGAAGAAGAACTTCGCGAACTGGGCTACACGCGCGAGCGCTTTTTGCAGGTTACGCCGGGCCACGTTTATCGTCCGGTTGGTTGCCAAGAGTGCTTGGATTCCGGTTTCAAAGGTCGTAGCGGCATTTACGAGATGCTCGTGGTCGACGACGAGATTCGTAACCTCATCGTGCAAAACGTGGGCAGCAACGTCATTAAAAAGGCAGCCATTAAAAAGGGCATGCTCACACTTCGTGATGACGGCGCTCGCAAGGTGATGCTTGGCGAAACCGCGATTTCCGAGGTTTTGCGTGTCACTCAGGATGAGATGCTCTCGATGGAGTAATCCGTGCCGGTTTTTGAGTACAGAGCGCTCGATAAATCGGGCAAAGAAATCAAGGGCGTCCGCGAAGCTGACAACGAAAAGTCGCTGCGACAATTGCTCAAGCGTGAGGGGATTTTTCTCACGTCGGTTGGCAAGGGTAAGCAGAGCGGTCAAAGCGCGCTGAGCGTTGAGATCGACATTGCGCAGTACTTTGAGCGGATTAACAACACCGACCTTGCGCTGTTTACGCGTCAGTTGGCGACGTTGCTTCGTGCCGGCATTCCGCTGGTTGATGCGTTGGCAGCAACCGTTGATCAGAGCGAAAAGCCTAAGCTCCGAAAAATTCTGGGAAAAGTGCGCCAAGACGTGCGCGAAGGTATGAGCCTCGCCATGGCCTTGGGTCAGCACAGCCAATACTTCACCGACATTTACACCAACATGGTTCGTGCCGGTGAAGCTTCAGGTACGTTGGATCAGGTGCTTGTGCGATTGGCCGAATTCTTGGAGTCCTCGGTCAAGCTCAAGCAAAAAGTAAAATCGGCCATGATGTATCCGGTGCTCATGCTCTGCGTGGGTGGCCTCATCTTGGTTGCGATGTTTGTGTTCGTTATTCCGCAAATCACCCAAATCTTTGAAGATACCGGTCAGGAATTGCCGATTTTGACGCGCATGCTCATTGCGGCAAGCCAGATCTTCCAAAACTACTGGTGGTTGGCGGCCATTGTCATTTTTGGTCTCATTTGGGGATTCCGACGCTGGAAGAAATCGCCCAAAGGTCACCGCCTTTGGGATACTTTCATGCTGAAGGTGCCGGTGTTCGGCCCGCTGATTTCAATGGTCGGTGTGTCGCGCTTTACGAGCACACTTGCGACCATGTTGCGCTCTGGCGTTCCGCTGCTGAACGCACTCGAAATTACCAAAGGCATTCTCGACAACCTCATCTTGGTCGCCATCATTGATGATGCGCGCGTCACGGTGAAAGAAGGTGGCAGTCTCGCCGAAGTCCTGAAACAGTCAGGAAAATTCCCGCCCATGGTAACGCACATGATTGCGGTCGGTGAGCGCTCCGGTGCACTCGAAGAAATGTTGAGCGTTGTCGCTTCTGCGTATGAATCTCAGGCGGAAGACAAAATTTCCGGTCTGTCCAGCTTGCTCGAACCGTTGATGATTGTCGGCATGGGTGGCTGTATCGGCATCATCGTCGGCGCAATTCTCGTTCCTATCCTCCAGATGAACAGCTTCATTCAATAAAGGAGTCTTCAATGCGCGCTCAAGCCAGATTGTCTTCTAAGTTTGCTCGTCGCGGCATGCGCGGCATGACCCTGTTGGAAATCATGATCGTGGTTGCCATTTTGGGCATGCTTTCGTCCGTTATCGTGGTTTCCGTGATGAACCAGTTCACCAACGCCAAGATCAGCGCGACTCGTCTTAAGGTTGAAAGCACTGAAAAGGCAGTTCAGCAGTACTACGTGCAGGTGGGCGAGTATCCGAGCCAGAGCGAAGGCTTGAAGGCCGTTGTCAATCCGCCGGATGGTTCCAAAGGCATGTTGGACAGCGTGCCGAAGGATGAGTTCGGTCACGAATTGAAGTACTACAACCCGCCTCGCAAGAATAAGGGTGCGTTCGAGGTCTTCTCCGTGGGTGAAGATGGCCAAGAAGGCACTGAAGACGACATTTACGCCAAGAAGAAGTGAGCCTGTGTTGCAGGTTTTGAGGAGGCACTGATGATCAAACATGGCCAGCGCCAGGGTGGCTTCACCTTAATTGAGGTGCTGGTCGTCCTCGTCATCCTTGTCATGGTGACAGGCGTTGGTGTCTCTACTGTTTCTTCGATGAGCGGAACGCGGCTGCGAGGTGATGCAAACAATCTCGCAGCTGCCATT
>JAZUEA010000394.1:0-5788 GCA_045639945.1 Myxococcota bacterium | reverse complement strand
CGTTTTCTTTCGATTTTTCAGCAGGAGCAGCTTCTGTTTTTTCGGAATGACGAGCACGAACATCAGCAGCTTTAGCCGCACTCTTTGCCGCTAAAGCAGGCTTGCCGACAGCCACCTGCGAAGGTTCTTCAAGTTCCGTTTGAGCCAAAACTTCTGTATTTTCAGGCTCTTCCGGCTCAACCAGCGGTTCAACTGGCGGTTCAACTTGTGTGGGTGTGGGCGCTACAACCACCGGCAAATTCGTTGGAACAGCGGGAGCAGCAGCCACTGGCACGCCTTCAGCCGACGAATCAGACTTGGTCTGATAACGCACGATTAAGAACGTGCCCACCGCAACAAACGCCAAAAGCGACGCAATTAACACACCGCGAATTGGACTTGGCGCATCATTTTGAACCACATCCTCAATGTCAGCCGGCGTGAAAACATAGGGATCACCCGGCGCCACGAAGCGCAGCTTAACTTGACCAAGTTCAATAATATCGCCGTTGTACAACGCGTGAGAGCCGAAAAGCTGGCCGTTAATGCGCACACCGTTCGACGACGCCAAATCAATAATTGTGAACACACCATCGCGCACAATCACTTTGGCGTGATTTCGCGAAATAGAACGGTGGTTGATAATGAGTTCGTTGTCGTCGGTGCGGCCTAAAAGAACTTCGTGCTGCGGAATGTACCATTTTTCGCCGGCCAAGTTTGACGAGAGCGCCACAAAATGCGCCTGTTCTTCGGCCGGAATATCAAAATGCATTGCGCGTTGAACAACCGTGCGGCCATCGGTAATTTCCGACGGTGCATCCACATGTCCCGAAGGCTGATCCAAACGCAGCGCTAAACTGTAGTCGCCAATTTGAATCAAATCGCCAGGCTGAACGTGGGCGCTACCTTGCAAGCGATCGCCGTTGACACGCACACCACTGTAACTATCCAGATCCTCAAGTAAAATCACAGGATCATGGGCATCGGGATCGCATTTTAGACGTGCGTGCTGGCGCGAAACATTGCGCTCGGTAAGCCGAATGGTGTTACCCACCTTACGGCCGATCGTGATTTCTTCGCGGATCAGAGGAACGATGGTTGTTTTTCCCTCGTCGTCCTCAATGACCAGACGCAGCATTCGCCCCCCAAGGTGTTACAAAATGCACAAAGCGGCGATGGTTTGTAGCACAGTCATAAACCATCTCCAAGAAGTACGAATCACATCAAAGAGCCCATTCACTCGCTGAAAGTAAATGAACGCCGCGTGCTTTTAATCCACTAAGCCACGTCGAAAGTGCAGCCACATCTTCCGGCGATTCCAAACCAGAAAATGAAGTCACAACGCCACCTTCAAGCACAAGCATGGCTTCAATATTTTTAAATTTCTCTTTAAAATCAGCAAATTGCGGCATTTCAGAAAGCACTAATTTGCGAACTCCCAAAGCTTGCGCCATGGGCTCCAATGATTTTGGTAGCACCGCAAATCGGCCATTTTTTTGCAACTGCGACAAGATTTTTTCGCGTTCAATCAGCGATGAACGAGCCGCATCCATCCACAAAAGTCCTGAAAAATCTCCATTCCAAGACTCAGGTTTTGCCGCCAATTGCTCTGCTCCCAATGCCGTTAGCGGCGCTGATGGCGCCAACGTAACTTCAGGATGTAGCGCAAGTAGCGATTGTAGCGCCGGATCCACCGTGTCGCGCTGCAAAATCAAGCAAAGCTTTGGTCCAACCGGCAGCGCTCGAAGCGCCAATAAAATCTCGTTTTGATAAGCCAACGCCGCGAAATAATTAGATTTCTTTTCAAGAGCAGGCTTTTCAGCGAGTACGCGAAGATTTTGAGTTGGCGCTTTTTGTGCCATCGCTGCAAAAAGTTCGGTCGCAAGCTTGCCTGTCGCTTCAAAACTCACCAGCGGAATCGTGGAATCCGCAGAAAATCCTTCTCCGCGCAAAGGATAGAGACCGAGCGTTGCTTCAACATCTGGACCAATCGAAGACAACGCAAAACGAAGCGCCTCTTTTGCAACATCAGGTGGCGTAGCTTCTGCAATCGCTTCCACTTCTGGCTGCGTTTGCTGAGATTCTTCTTTTAAATCAGAGGGTTGTGATTGCTCATTTTTTTGAAGAGCAACAAACCATCCCGACAAAGCAAGTGCCAATGCTGCAACGCCACCCACCGCAAGAAGCGCATTTTTTTTAGTTTCTCTATTCATTTTCAGCACTTACCTCATCCAAC
This sequence comes from Myxococcota bacterium, assembly GCA_045639945.1. GTDB lineage: Bacteria > Myxococcota_A > Bradymonadia > UBA7976 > UBA1532 > UBA1238. Next base: position 3,573 of record JAZUEA010000394.1, on the reverse strand, counting down.
GAGCAGGATCGACCACTTGCTGATTGTGGCGCACTTCAAAATACAACATCGTGCCACGAAGTGACCCTGAATCCCCCACTTCTCCCAGTTGCTCGCCGCGCGCAACCGACTCACCTTGAACGCGCAAGATTGCGTCTAAGTGCGCGTAATAAGAGAGATATCCGTCTCCGTGATCGAGCACAATCAAATTGCCGAATCCTTGACTCCAACCACTGAAAACCACGCGTCCATCATAAAAAGCGCGAACGGGCGCACCAAATTGCGCTGCGTACTCAATGCCACGACAGCGCCGTTCTTGAGCTGTGGTGCGCTGGCCAAATCGGCGAATTGCTGCGCCAGAAACAGGCGCTGAAAGTTTGCGCGCAGCTGCAAACCCTGATTCTACAACAGTTTCTTGCTTTTGAGTTGTTTCAGGCTGGCGTTTGGCAATGGCTGGACCTTTCGCTTGATCGGCCGCTTGTTTTTCACGCAGTGCCGCCAGTGTTTGAGCACGAAGTTCTTCTAAAAAGGCGGCTTTTTTAGCGCGTTCAACAGACAACTCTTCTGTTTGCTTTTCTAATGATTTTCGGGCGTTTTCTTCGTTTTGAATCGATTCTTGCGCACGAGCTTCTAAAGCTTTGAGCTCTGCCTGACGCACCTTGGCTGAATTCAAAAGACGAAGATCCGATTCCAAAACGCGATTCAGCAAATACTGCTTGCGCGCCAAATCAACGGGATCCGCCATCAGCGCAAACAAGCCCAGAGAAGAGACATCCTGAAATCGATAACGCGCTCGTAACCGCCGAGTTAATAAGGCATTTTCGCGCGCAACTTGCGCATCAAGCGCCGACGCTTCAGCAACCACCGCCGCTCTTGTTTGTGCCAACTCAGCCAGACGCTCACTGGAAGCCCGCGACTGAGCACGCAAATCGTTCACATGCAAATCGAGCGACTCAAGTTCTGCCGCCAGCGTTTCAACTTCGGGCGGTGCTGCGAATGAAACTCCGCAAAATAAAAAAGAAATTGCTGCGAGCAAAGAGCTTTGCATTAGAGAGTCCGCTGCAAATAACGCGACACCGCAAGATGACTGCCAATCGCGCCAACGCCAACTGCTGCAAGCAAAATCACCGCCATCATCCATGGTGGCAAAAAAACCAACTCAAGCGCGCCCAATTTATCGAGTTCAAGTCCTCGAAAAATCGCCCAAAACAAACAAAGTCCCACACCTGCACCCAACGCGCCTTGCAAAGCACCTTCGAAATAACACGGCACGCGAATGAATCGGTGTGTTGCGCCTACAAGTTCCATGATTTCAATTTCATCGCGGCGAGCAAACAGCGTGAGATTAATGGTGCTCGAAACAATGAACACGAGCGCAAACGCAACCAACGCAAAAAGTCCCAAACCACCCAATGTTAAGTAGCCGCGTGCATTTTGAAGGCGCTGCACAATCGGATGCGCACCTTGGATTTCTGTAATCTTTCCAAGGCCTTGAAGTGATTCCAGCTTTTTAATCGTTGCCTTTTCAACCACCGAGCGCTCGACTTGAGTCCGCGCCAATTTAATCTCAAGCGATGCAGGCAAAACGTCGGATGATACGCCGTCCAACAGCGTTTCGTCGTTCAGCGCCACTTTCAATTCCTGCAGCGCAAACGCGCGCGAGCGACCAAACGCATCCGTTACTTCAGGCCAAGATTTAAGCGTTTCGCAAAACTGATTGAGCGCCGCGTCGTTGTGGTCTTCGGCTAAAAACACAAGCAAGCGATCATCTCGATCAAACCGCTCCAGTTGCATGTCCAAATTGACGAGCAACGCCAAAAACACGCTCAAAACCAAGCTGGCAATGCCCAACGTGCCCACGGCGATCAGCTGCACAAACGGCGATCGGATCATGGACAAAAATGCGCATCGCAAAAAGTAAAAAGTTTCTCTCATGGCGATAACTACGCGATTCTATTGAACTTTTCTCCAGTATCGCCAGCCAATTTACCTTGTTTGAGCGTGAGCACTCGGCGAGGAAAAGCCTGAATCAACGATGGATCGTGCGTAGCCACCAAAACCGTTGTACCACGAAGGTTTGCGTCACTGATCAGTCGCATCATTTCAAGGCTGAGTTCAGGATCCAGATTGCCAGTGGGTTCATCGGCCAACAAGATCGCCGGCTCGTTCACAAGCGCTCGCGCCAACGCCACACGCTGCTGCTCACCACCGGACAAACGCCACGGCGCCATATGCATTTTGTCGCCCAACCCCACGCGCTGCAGAACCGACACGACTTTAGACGCAATTTCTGAACGTGGCCGCCCCAAAACTTCGAGCGCAAACGCCACGTTTTCATAAACGGTTTTGCGCATCAGAAGTTTGAAATCCTGAAAAACAACGCCAATGTTGCGCCTTAAATACGGAATCGACGAGCGACGCAGCGATTGCAGGTTGAAATCCGCAACCAAAATTTGACCAGACGTGGGCCGCTCCGCACAAAACAGCAATTTAAAAAGCGTGGTTTTTCCTGAACCAGAAGGTCCCGTCAAAAAAACGAAATCGCCTTTTTCAATATGAAGCGACACATCGTCTAACGCGAGCGCATCGCGGGCATAGCGCTTATTGACGTGAAAAAGTCGAATCACAGCTTAGAGCTCGTCGAACTCGACCAAATGAGCGAGAAGGAGAGAATCGAAGAGCGAATCCACAGGCTTGGGAGTGCGGAAATAAGCTTCACGCGGCACATGTGCAATGCCAGATGGATTGAGCGAACCTGAAGCTGGAACCTGTTGCTTTTGAACTGCTGCAAACATCGCCGTTGAAAGCGTACCCGTGGCTCGGCGCACATAAGGCCTAGGCGTTGGCGCTGAAATTGCGGGAGCAACTGGAGCCGGAGCCACCGGCGCTGCCGGCGTTGCCATCGAAGGCGGCGGCGTGGGAGAAGACGGCAATGGCGTGCATTCGTTCGCAGGCAAAACGCGCGGCAAAGAACCCGTGGCTCGAAGCGTTGAAAAACTTGCAGCCGGATTCAATACCGGACGAACGGCACCTGCCATTTCCTGGCTATCATCACCCGCCAAAACTGAATTTGGCCGAGCATCTTCGCCTGAAAGGCCAGATTTAGCCCCAGCACGATACTCTGCATCCGAGGAATAACCAGGCGACGTAATTTCGCCGTCGCGCCGAGCGCCCGTGCGAATGGGCGGAAATCCTTCGGTCTGACGATGAAGAGTTTCGCGAACTCTGAGCGGCGACTCATACTGCGGCAATGAATTTTCTTGCGAGGTCGTGAACGAGCCGCTCATGTCGCCGCCATCGATTGTCGAAAAACTCGACTGCGATAACGGCGATTCGTCAATCGTCACGCCCATGCGTCTACCTTTGGATCGCGCAAGCGGAATCGACGAATTGGCATGGCCATAACCACGCAATGCATCGTCGTACTGTCCAGAAAGTAGATTTGCTTCAATGCGTTTGTGCTGCTCGATCATGAGCGCTTTGGCGCGTTCAAAAACATCGGGCAGGCCAACAAGCTCTCGATATTCCGAGCGTTCGCTAAAAACGGCTTTACCGGCTGTAAAAATGTGCGTGTAGATCACAGGATTTTGAGGT
>JAZUEA010000393.1:0-6285 GCA_045639945.1 Myxococcota bacterium | reverse complement strand
TTTCCACCTTCGCCACCAGCCGCGCCGCCGTTTCCACCTTCACCAGCCGCGCCGCCATTTCCACCTTCGCCACCAGCCGCGCCGCCGTTTCCACCTTCGCCGGCGTTCGGATCGACGATGCAGTTGAGCTCACCTTCCTCGTTTGTGCCGCACGTTCCGTTTTCGATAAGGCCGGAGCAATCGACAGCGATCAGCTCATTCGTTTCAACATCACAGAAGAGATAGACAACGCCGGCGCACTCGCCTTCTGGCTTGACCAAGTCGCAGTCGGAATAGACGCAATCAAAGCCGCCTTCGTCGTCCGCGCCACAAGAGCCGCCGCCCATATCGCAGTGAATCGTTTGAAGGCCATCGGTCGGGCTGCAGTAGAGAAGCGTGTCCCCTTCGCACTTGCCTTCATAAGTGATGTCGCCGCAGTCGATGTAAGGCTCATCATCGTCGTCATCAGAAAGGCAGTCATACATGTGATACTGGCTGTCATATTTACAGGTTGCGTCCAAGCTCGTGCAGTCGATCGTTTCGTACGAGCCAGCTTCGCAGTAGGTCAGCACGTTTCCGCTGCAAGATCCGACATCTTCGAACTCATCGCACTCGTCAGCAAACGCCGGCGTGGCACACAACGCCATCAATACAAACAATTTTCTCATCGAAGTCTCCCAATTAGAGCGGTGATTTAAACGGAATTGCGGAAGAAAAGCCGATTAACGGCGGCGACGCAGCGCAAACAAACCAAACAGAGGCAACAAGCCCAAGAACCCCGACGAACGCCCCGGCATCGATGAACAACCGTAAGCATCATCGTTCACGTCGTTCACGTCGTGGCTATGCGGATTCGTCAAACGAGAGTTCGACCACTTCCCCGACCCACGCCCACGATCGGAATACGGGAATTGCGACTTCGCCGCATCCACAACTTCCGCGTCCACAATCGCCGCGTCCGGAATCACAACTTCCGCATCCACAACCGCAGCATCCGGAATCACAACTTCCGCGTCCACAACATCCGCATCCAAAACCGCGGCATCCGGAATCACAACTTCCGCATCCCAAACCGCCGCGTCCGGAATCACAACTTCCGCATCCAAAACCGCGGCGTCCGGAATCGCAACTTCCGCGTCAACTTCCGCATCCAAAACCGCGGCGTCCGGAATCACAACTTCCGCGTCCAAAACCGCGGCATCCGGAATCACAACTTCCGCATCCAAAACCGCGGCATCCGGAATCACAACTTCCGCATCCAAAACCGCGGCGTCCGGAATCACAACTTCCGCATCCACAACTTCCGCATCCAAAACCGCGGCGTCCGGAATCACAACTTCCGCGTCCACAACTTCCGCGTCCACAACTTCCGCGTCGGGAATTGCGGCGTCGGGAATTGCGGCGTCGGGAGACATTTCTTCGAGGCAGAAGGCGTTGCCGGCGTGGGCGTCGTCATCGCAGCCCCAATCGCAGGTGGAGGAGACGAAAGCGCCATTTTCGCAGGTGAGCAGCGTGGAAGTGCCGTCGCAGTAGGTGCTGCCCTCAAAGCAAGGCACAGCGCAGTGCGCCGGAGCGTCGGCGGTCGCGTCAAGGCAGATTTCTTCGTCGTCGCAGGGGGTTGAGACTTCAACACCGTTTTCACAAGTGACGAGCGAGTGGTCGTTGCAGTAGCGCGAACCCTCTTCACAGGCCGGCGGCGGGAAACCGCAGTACGCAAAAGAGCTGTCTTCGCTGTTTTGCAAGCAAAGTTCGTCTTCGCAGTCGTAGGTTTGCCAGCGACCGCGCTCGCAGACGACCAAGAAATTGTCGCGGCAGTAGGATTCGCCTTCGAGGTTGCAGGATTGCACGCAATAAACCGTGCCAAACGAAATCACGCACTCGTAACCAACAGCACAGTGCTCAATGCGAGCTTGTCGTTCGTCGCGGCAATCGAGCATGAGGTCATGCTCAAGGCAGGCCCACGAAGCGCCGTTTAAATCGCGGCACATCGATTGAAGCTGCGACTGGGTGTAACCGCCTTCTAGAATTTCTTCGGGATTTTGGCCTTGTTGGTCGAAGTTGCTGCTGCCGGCGTCTACAGTTAAATCAGAATCGGTGTCGCCACCATCAACGCAGCTGGGAGGATTGCCGTTGTTGCCTTCGCGGACGGCGCAAACTTGGCCACGTTCGGAGCAGTCCGTTTTGATCGACAACACGCCGTTTTTGCATTGAACAACTTGGTTTTCGAAGCAGCCCCAGCCGTGGTCGTTTAGGCCTTCAACCTCGCGACAGGCGTTGTGAGTGAGGGAGGTGCGAATCGGCGACAGTTCGCTTTCGCCGGTTTCATTGATTTCTCCGCTGAAGGCAAATCCGGCGTCCAGCTCTTCTGCCAGGTTTCCGGATTCGTATTCCGCCCAGGCAAGCGACGCTAACAGGATCGAAACAGCAGCAATCAGTGAGTAGAACTCGCGCACCCAAATTCTCCCTCAAAGGCCCGGGAACAATATCGCAAGTACTTTGATTTGCTAAGTTTTTTATGCGTTCTTGCACGTTTTTTTTGAGAGGAATGAGAGGTTCTATTCAAAATAGATCTTTCACGCGCCTCTTTCAGGCTTAGCTCCCGTTTCTCAGGCCTTTTCAGCGCAAGATTCTGTGTTGCGTCCTCAAAAAAAGCTCAGGTCGACTCAGAAAAGCCAATGACGCGTTTAAAAGCGGTAAATCTCGAGCGGTTTGTTTGATTTTTGAGCTATCTAAGACTCAGATCGAGCAATTATTTTTTTTCTTGGCCTAGCTGAGCCTCTGCCAGCACAATTATTTTTTTTCTTGGCCTAGCCGAGCCTCTGCCAGTCCAATTATTTTTTTTCTTGGCCTAGCTGAGCCTCTGCCAGACCAATTATTTTTTTTCTTGTCCTAGCCGAGCCTCCGCCAGCCCAATTATTTTTTTTCTTGCCTTAGCCGAGCCTCTGCCAGCCCAATTATTTTTTTTCTTGGCCTAGCCGAGCCTCTGCCAGCCCAATTATTTTTTTCTTTTGCAAGCTAAAGGCGAATCGATGGGTTTGATTTTTTAGGATCCTTCCATTTCATCTCGGTCGCCGCTTGTTTGTTTGTGACTTCTCTTTCATTCACATTTTTTAAAGTAAAAATTTAATTTTTCTCATCAATTTTGATGAATTCATGGATTGATAACGCTAAGCTTTCTCAACCTAATCATTGATGAGGTGTTTTTCATGAGTCTACAGCTTCCTGGCATTTCAAGTATCTCGAATGACGAGCTTTATGGCTTAGGCAATGACTTGAAGCACACGCTTCAAGAGACCTATGAGGTCGTTCCGGCCTTTGCGGGCGATTATCTTGCTTGTTTAAATGGTCTTCGAGCTGCGTTAGAGCCCAATTTGGATGAGAATCTCAACAAATTGCTCTCTAACTGTGATGTCTTTCTCGATAAATCTTGGGTGAATCTGCGCGCTTACCTTAAGGCCTGTTTGAATCATCCTGATCAGGCTGTGCGTGAGGCGGCGTTGGTTCTCTATAATCTGATCGAGCCTTCAGACAACCCGACCAGCAAGCCGTATAACGTTGAATGCGGCATTTTAGAGCGCATTGTCGACCGACTTCACAAGGTTGATGCCCGAGTTGTTGCACTTGTTCATGCAGAACCTTGGATTCAAGACCTCAGCTCGCGCATGGAAGAGTTCATTAGCATTTACCAGCGTCGTTTGAACGAGCCTGCCAAGTCGACAGGTGTTGTAAAGAACGCGCGCACTGAGTTGCTCGCTTCACTTCGTGAATTCATTGAGAATGTCAACGCAATGAATCGTCTTTCTCCCTCTCCTGAGCTCTCGGCTTTCATGGAGAAGTGCGAAAAGATCTTTGAAGAGATGCGCATGCGGCAAAAAATGCGCAGGACTCGCACGCAAAACGCCTCAAGCAAGACTTCTGCAGCAGAAGTTGCCACTGAAAGCAAAGAAGCGGCGGGTTCAATGGACGAAGAAGTCCAACAGAATGATCAGGCAGAGGAAATTTCTGCAACGGAAGATTGAAACTCGCCTGCTCTTTCAAAGCGCTGCTTCTAAAAAGCCCTGATCGAAAACCGGTCGGGGCTTTTTTTGGCCCAAAATGCGCTAGCGCAGGTGAAGTCCCATGTCGACGGGGAGGATTTGGCCGGTCATGGCGCGAGAAAGGTCTGAGATTAAAAAAGCAGCGGCTGAACCCAATGCATCGCCGGAGAGTCCGCCCGAAAGAGGCGCGGAATCATACGCAGCCAGCGCTTCGTGAATCCTTGGAACCGCCGAAGAAGCCAGAGTTCGCATTGGCCCCGCTGAAATGGCGTTCACTCGAATGTTTTTTGGCCCCAGTTCATGCGCAAGATATTTCACAGAACACTCAAGCGCGGCTTTTGCGGGCGCCATCACGTCATATCCAGGCAAAACCCGGTCTGCACCCAAGTAACTCAGCGTTAAAACAGACGCATTGGGCGCAAAGTGATCGAGAGCTGCCCTTGTGAGCGCCAAAAACGAGTACACACTCACGTTAAAAGCCGTCAAAAAATCGCTGCGTGAAAGCGCATAGAGCGGCGCATGCAGCGATTCTTTTGAGGCAAAGGCGAGACTGTGCACCAGAAAGTCCAACTCTAAGCCATCAAAGACTTTTTCGATGTCGGCATCTTCTGTCACATCGCAGTAGCGCACTTCTGCGCCGATCTCTTCTGCCAGTGGCGCCACACGTCGCTCAAACGACGGATTTTGCGCCACCAGCGTCAGCGCTGCGCCCTCTTGTGAGAGCGCTTTTGCAATGTGCCACGCAATGGATCGATGGTTGGCGACGCCGAAACAGATGCCTCGGCGTCCATGAAGGAGGGTCATCGGCGGGTGATCACGAAAATGGAATCCGAGTGGACCGGCATTCTGAGCTTCATGATGAAGCCGTTGTCCGAGCTTTCGATGCGGCCCGTACCGGAGCCCAAGACGTTCTCAATTCGAAGGTCCGTCGCGTGCCACTGCTCGCCGGTGATGCGATCCAAGTAGATGGATTCGTTTTCGAAGGCATCGCCGCGGTTAATGCTGACCACCACAATTTCATTTTCGTCGTAACGAGCGAAAACGTAACGGTCCTGAGACTTGTAGAGCTCCATGCGAGCGCCACGAGTCATGGCATGGTGATTCTTACGAACCTGAGCCAAGCCTTGGATCCAACTACGCAGAGAGATCTGCATGGTGTTCAGCTCTGAGCTGCCGATGGAAAGCGCCGAAATATCGCTGCCCAAGGTCGAATCGAAGATCATGTCGCGGCGGTTGTCCGGATCTTCGCCGCCGGGGAGGGCAATTTCATCGCCGTTGTAGATGAGCGGGATAACCGGCATGGACATGAGAAGCGTCCACATGCTCATCAAGCGATACAAAGTGCCATAATCTTCGAAGTTGCCGGGCATGGTGTTGCAAATGTCGTCCCACTTGCAGCCCACATTGGGATCACCGGCTGCGCGGCTGGCCATACGCGACGTATCGTGGCTGCCCAAGAAGCCAACGTGGAGAGCATCGGGCGAGTACTTGGTTTCAATGTCGCTGATGATTTCATCCACGGTCTGGTAGCTGATGGTGTCGTTCATCAAGCCACCATTATTGAGTCGGTGGTAGGTCGGGAAGTCGAATTGGCCGTCGAGCGCGTTCTTGCCCACGTAACCTTCGATCCAGGCGTAGCCATCGTTGAAGTTCAAACCGTCGTTGTGCCAGCTGTCGCCCTGACCCACCGCGGTTTCACCGATCATCACGACGCGAGTGCCACCCTGCTCGAACCGGCGAGTGATTTCTGCGCGCATGTTGTAGATGGAGTTGGTCTCAACGTGCTTAACGGCGTCTACGCGGAAGCCATCCACGCCGTAGTTGGAGACCCAGTAGAGCGCGTCGTTGGTAAACTGCGCTTCGGCCTCGGGCACGCGCCAGTTGATGTCGGGCAAGTACGTGGTGAAGAGGCATTCGAGCGGCTTTTCGCTCCAACCGCAGCCTGCAGTGCCGCAAACGCAGCCCGTGCGGAACCATTCCGGATTCGACGCGTAGTATTCGTGCTGTTCGTGAATCTGGTTGTTGATGAGATCCAACAAAACACGGATGCCGCGCTGGTGAGCTGCGTCCACAAACTCCTTGAGAGCGGCGCCGCCACCCAGGTGTTCTTCAACGGAACGACCAGAAATGGGCCAGTAACCGTGGTACGGCGCGATCTGGTGGTCGCCGCCAGACTCTTGGAAGTGGCCGGAAACCTGAGCATTGACAGGGCTGAGCCAAATTGCACGCACGCCCAAGTTGTCGAAGTAGCCGCTTTCCAAAACCGCCT
>JAZUEA010000392.1:0-2759 GCA_045639945.1 Myxococcota bacterium | reverse complement strand
TGCGAATCATCAAGCGCCAACGCCGGTTCTGGTTGAGCAACGCCACCCAAATCGAGTTCCAGCGAACCAGATGGCGACGCATTGTTAGGTGCCTGGAATCCGTAGCCGTTATCAAGTTCCAACTCGCTCACAGCCGGCTTTGCCTCTGCGACCGGCGCAACCTCTGGAGCGGCCGACCAATTCAAATCGCCCTGCAAGGAATCGAACCCACTGAGATCATTCGAGAAAGCCGCATTCAAAGAAGGCTTTGCCGATGGCGCAGTTTGCGGCGCAACAAAACCGTCATCCGTCAACGACGAACCGCCTGTTGGCACAAAGAAAGCCTGACCTTGCGGCATCGCCATTTCTAGCGAGTCTCCAGCGTCTATCGACAAGCGTGAAATTCTCAATGGCGCATTCGCGCGCGGCGGCGCAATCGATGCTGCATTCACGCGCGACGGCGGCGCAATCGATGCTGAATTCACGCGCGGCGGCGGCGCAACCAGTCGAGGCGGTGGAGTCGGCGAAATTGACATGTCTTTCGCATTTTCAAATGCATTCATAACCGGCGCAGACATTCCACCTGTAAATCTCGCAGCCGCGCGTTCGTTCGCCTTCGAAATCGCATCCAGCTCTTGTACCAAGGTCTGTGCCGTTGGCCGCGCGTTTGGATCTTTCTCAAGACAGCGCGCACAAAGTTCCGACAGTTCTTCGGGCAAACCTGACATCGGCGCCAAATCGAGAATTTTCTGCGGTTTAAAGGCCAAATGCGCGCGTCGCAGCGTTTCACCCGAACCGCGGAAAGGATGCTCACCGACCAACAGTTCGTAAGCCAAACAGCCCAGCGCATAAATGTCAGATGCCGGCAGCAATTGATGCGATTGCGTAAATTCCGGCGCAAATCCAGAAGCCGACACGCCCCCCAGATTTCCGCGAGCCATAAACAAACGCATGCGAACCGCAGCCGGTGGCATCAAGGCAACACGCTTGGAGCGATCCCAAGTCACCGTATCTCGCGAAACACCGCCGTACACACGACCTTGAGCGTGCAAAACCGCCAAACCTTGAGCGACTTCACGCAAAATCCAAAGCGCCTGCGAAGTCGTTACAGAGGTTGTCGTGATCGACTCGCCCAAATCGAGCACAATGAGATAGCAGCAACCTTGAACGAGCGGATTTTCAAGATCAACGCCACAGCCAAGAAGCTGCAGTATCTGCGGCACATCAGGCACAGACACGCTTCGCTCACGCACCAGCTTGCCCTGCTCCACATCTGTCAATGGCATCGAAGTTTCTTCGAGCCGCAGAGCAATGCCTTCCCGCGTAGCGGAGTACGTTGTAATCCCGTTCTGCTCCGATTGTCGGGCCAGAATTTGACAACCTTCCACAATCTGTCCGATGCGCATCGCGATTTCCTGTCGTTTCGTTTCGCAAACCGGCCGCTTTGCCCCAAACAGGTCGCCAGCCCGAAAACAATGCTCGAAAGAATACACCAGAAATGAATGGTTAAAATGCGTTTCTTGCGTGAATCACAAGCGATCGATGCAATCGGAATGCAGTTTTAATTCAATCTCACAATCTATCTTCGCCCAAACACACTTAACCAACCATTGCGTTGTAACTCTTCACAAAAGCAAACGGCCGAACTTTACACCTAAATCAGGCGAAAACTCGGCCGTTGTGAGAAAAGCAGCAGATTACTTGGATTCTGCAGCTTTGGGTTCGTCCAGATGCATCCAACGCGTGATCAACGGACTGATGATGAGCAAAAACACACCCGAAATCAGAGCAGCCAAGGCAATTTTTAAGAAGACATCGCCATAAACGGCCACTGTGTCGCTCGGAACTGGGATTTTTGCAGCTTCATCGCCGTCACCAGAAACGCCCGTGAGCATAGCAATCAAACCAGCAAGGTAGTTGGAGAATGCCGTCGCCAAGAACCACGCACCCATCACGGTTGAAACCATTCGAGCGGGCGACAAAGACGTGACCATCGACAAACCGACGGGCGAAAGACAAAGCTCGCCGGTGGTTTGCAGCAGGTAACCAATCAAAAGCCAACCCATCCAAACCATGCCTCGAGCGTCCGCGGCTTGTGCACCATACCAAAACGCACCAAATCCCAAGCCAAGAAGCAACAAACCAATCGCGAACTTGACCGACGTAGAAGGCTCAAGACCACGCTTCGCCAAAAACGCCCAAAGCGCCGTGAACAACAAACCGAAAGTTAAAATGTAAATGGGGTTCGCAGCTTGATAAACCGACGCAGGCACTTCGTCACCGCCCACAGTCATGCCAACGTGCGATTCGTCCAACTGCCAATCGCGACCCAACTGCTTGTCTTCACGCAGTTTGTCTAAGCGATCGAGCGTTAACGGACCAACGGAATCGCGATAACCAAGCTGTTCCTGGTTTTCCGTGACGTGAATCGTTGTTCCCGCCTGCTCTGCGGTGATTACCTGGCCACCAATCACACGATCCACATTGCGATCGGTGAAATTATTTACGGAACTGCCGGCCTGCTCCGAGAAAGCCCAGAATAACATTGAGAAGAACATCAAGATCAGAACAACAAACAAGCGATGACGCTCTATCTTGGGCGATTTCACCGCTTCGATAATCAAATAACCAAAAGCAATGGCACCAAAGATCGTGAGCGTGGCACCTGCAAGCTGCAGCGTGAACGTTTCGCCCAATCCCAAAGCGCCACGCAAACCTTCCGGTAAAAATCCAATCGGAATCGACACAGCGCTGCACGACATGAGCACTGCCAACGCCGG
>JAZUEA010000391.1:0-3781 GCA_045639945.1 Myxococcota bacterium | reverse complement strand
CATTCCAAATCTTCAGCCTGTGGCTCCGTGGCCAGTGCAGCTTTCGCTTCTTGCTGAGCGCGAATTAAATCCTGCAAAGCAAGCGGCGTGCCGGTGCGAGCAACATTATGAAGTGCACGCAAACGATTGGCAGTATTGAGCTTTTTCGTTTTTTGAGGAGTCGGTGCTTCAGACTTTGCTGCTTCAGCTTTCGGTGTTTCAGCCATTGGAGCTTCAGTCTTCATGCCACGGCGCTGACGAAGACGATCCGCCACGCTGCGATGCTCGGATTTTTCTGTCATCTTTTCCGAGACTTCAGCCTTGGTTTCTTCGGCTTCTTCAATCATTTTTTCACCGGATCCCGGCTGAACCACATCAGCGGCATCCGCGCAAATCTTGTTCCAAATTCGACGACGCAGCGAACGTGCTTCACCCGCATCTTGTGCTGGCGCTTCTGGATCGAAGTGATCGGGCAAATCCGCGCAGGTATCTTGAACTCGAGCCTTGCGCTCTTTGTTCTCGATCTTCTCGCTCCCGTTCTTTTCTTTGTTTTCACGATTTACATCGCGATCGCGATCACGTTCACGGCGAGCGCGACGTTCAGAACGTTCGGATTTTGCAGGTTTTTCTGCAACTTGCTCAATTGGTTTCTCCGTTGCTTCCATTTTTTCTGAAGCTTTCTCAGAAACCTTTTCTGAGCTCTTTACAGCAGCAGAACCGTTTTCTGTTGAAAACACGCCCTTACGAACCTCAACCACCAACCCCTTTGCCGCTGCTTCCTGAAGCTCGGCCTTCAATTCATCAACGCTTGGAATCGCTCCCGGAAAACGAGCTTCACGCAACGCCAAGTTGATGATCGAACGCACATTGAGAGGTCGTCCAGCTTCGGTAATCACACTCCGCACGATCTCAAGGACGCTATGGTTCATGCTTAACTCTCTCGTCATTTCTAAAAAAACAAACTCTCGTAAACCAGATGGACGCCAGTCTCGCGACAAAAAGCTCAAACGCCAAGGTACAAACGTTTGCCAAAACCTGGGGAACAATCAGTCGCGAGGATTTTGCGCACGGCGGATTCGATGTCGTAACGCACGCGGACATATTGGAAATGCTCTTCTTCGGTATCATAGATCCCGAAGCATGCGCGCGCGTCATAATCGCGAGGTTGACCAACGCTGCCCGCCGTGATCACGTAGCGCAGGTCAGGTTTTAGAAGGAATCGGGTATTTAAAACTTCTTCGGCACGTTCGTTTGTGTAAGAGAAGCACTTACACAAATGCGAGTGACCGATAAACACCGCTCTCGGCATGTTCTCTGCACTCTCACAGAGATCCCGCATTTGCTCCAAAACAAAAATGTAACCGAACTCTTCAAGGTGCAGCGGTGAACCATGCGAGAACGACATGTTCTCTTGGTGGTAGATGTACGGCAAGCTTTTGAGCCATTCCAAATGCTCTTCGGTGAGCTGCTTGGCGTGCCAATCCAGAGCTTGTCGAGCACCTAAACGGTAGTAGGAATAATCCATTCGCCCACATACAGCGGCATCGTGGTTCCCCAAAACGACCACATCGGCCACTTTTCGGACAAGATCACAACATTCATTTGGCTGTGCGCCGTAGCCCACGACATCGCCCAAGCAGATTAATTTATCCAGGTCGTAACCATCGATGACCCGCATAACTGCTTCGAAGGCGTCCAGGTTCGCGTGAATGTCGGAAATCAAACCGATGCGCATCTTTTCTATACTCGCTCTGAGCGCCAGATTAACGAAGTGCTTCCAAAACAGCAGAAGCTTCTTCCAAGCGTTTCAAAAGAGACGCTGTATTTTCTACCGCAACGTCGCCCATGGCTAGTACTTGTTCAAGCAAACGACGGGCGCCTGTATTTTGCGCCGTTTTACTTGCAAAAGCCCGAAGATCGCACTGCATTCTTACAAGTGTTTGAATAATTCTTACTTCAGCATCCGGATTTGTCGCCGCCGAAAGCAGGAAAAGTAACGCAGTTTCGCCCATTTGCCCGATTGCTTGAGCCCAAAACGGAAACAAGTCTGGAGAGGCTAAAAGTAGTTGCTCAACAAGCTTTGGAAGCACCGATTTTTGATTAAAGGCTGCGCAAGCGAGACCGAACACCAAATTATCGCGAGGAGTCTGCGCTTCCTCAAACATACAAGCGAGCTCATTCACAAAAAATTCCGAATAAATTCCAGAATTTTCGAGCTCACCTAAATACAGAATTTGCTCACGCTCAGAGAGATTTAAAAAGGCTGAACGATCAAAAGTTTCAGATTTTGACAGTTCAGAAAGGTTGACCGAAAAGTCCTCTATCATCGAAGAATCTTCAATGATTTCAATATCATCGCCATTAATTGACATGGACTCATCAAGCGACAAATGCTCGTCAGAAAGCGGCTCACCTTCGCCCTGTGCAGCTTTTCGAGCGCGTTCCATGCACTTATAAGCCAAGTCTTCAATCGAGGCGTCGAGAGGCAAACCGGCTTCTTGCGCAACCATCAGCAGCGCTTCCCAGTTGTCCCAGGTTTCAATTGCATCCAAACCGGATGGACGAATCGAAAGACTCACCTCTGTAAAAGCTGCAATTCGTTGCTGCAAAAGCTCAATCGAGCTCAACGGCACACCATATTGCTTGCCGATTTTGGTCATTGTGGGCGAAAGCGCGAGGCCAAAGTAAAGCGAGTACCCCAACACTCGGCGCACCATTTCATCGAACCAAACCTTTGGAAATGATTGAATAAACAGCAAATAATCAGTCTGGCTTGACCAATAATCGATAATACCAAGCGCCAACTTTGCATCGGCAGCAGTGGCGATTTGCGCAAAAGTTTGCTCGTTGAAGTTGTGTTTCAACTTTCCAGAAAGTGATTCAAAATCAAGCTGTTGCAGAGCCGCACATGCCAGATCGTGTTCAACAGCTTGCCCAGCTAATCGCAAGCGTGCGGAATGGACGTTTTGCTCTAGCGGCAGCTCGATTTCACGACTGAGCTCTGCACCATCAACCTCAGCAAAAAGCGTCACAGCAAAGTGCTCAGACAAACGCTCCAGCACAGCTTCGTGATCCGCATCGCCTGCTTGAAGTGGACAAAGCAAAAACTTAGGCGCGTCGCTCGCGAAAATCACCAAAATAGCCAAGCATGGGCCGGCCAAAGTTTGATGCAATTGAAAGCGCACCGAAGCAGACGCAAATTCAGACGCCGTCAGCGTTTTTTCTGTTTTCTCCGTTCGAAGCGCAAGCACTGAAAAACGAAGAACAACCTGTCCATTCAGCACTTGCAAAATCGGCTTAGGCGCAATGAGGTCGTAACTTTCCAGTGCAGCAGATTCCTTCAATTCTCCGAGAGAATTTTCAATAATTTCCGAAGGATTCTCTGATTGTTCATCATCTAAAACTTCAAACGGCGACGGTGTTTCAATCGAAACATCGTTCTCATCAAACTCTTCATCACTTGCTTCTGTTTCGTTCGACAGCGCAGCAATTAATTCAGCAGAAAGCTCTGAGTTATCGGAATTTATTACAGAATTATCAGATTTCAATGATTCCTGAACTTGAGCTTCGACTTCGAGATTTTCAGAAATTTTAGATGCGGCGCTCAACAATTCCGCCGATTCTTTGTTTTGAAAACTTCTAAGATCCTGAATAATTTCAATTCGTTCTGAATTTTCAGAATTTTGAAGCTCAGCTAAACGCTTTTGAAACGCGCAAATTCCGATCAACGTTTCAAAATGAAGTGCGTACTCTGGCAAAACCTCTCCTGGCGATGCAGCAAGAGATTTCAAACAATCAGCCT
>JAZUEA010000390.1:0-1668 GCA_045639945.1 Myxococcota bacterium | reverse complement strand
TCCTCCAGCGTTTCCTGTATGAATTTCGTCTTGCCTGCATCGAGGAAGCCCGACTCGGTTCAACCTGGACCGGAGCCGCTGCAACCTGAATCGGAGCGGGTTTAGCAGGCTCAACCTTCACCGGAGTTGGCTCAGGTGCAGCGAGTTGAATCGGCTCAAGCTTGACAGGCTCAACTTTTGCAGGTTCGGGCGCGCTTGGAGCAGCCGCCACTTCTGCCTTTGCAGGAGCAGGCTCAGGCGCGACAACAGAGGGCGCTTCAGCCGAATTCGGCGTGTCAGCATCTGCCACAGCAGGCGCACCACCAAGCGGACCTTGGCGCTCCGGCGTCATGAGGTAGATTTCGTCGTCTTCGGCGAAGACACCTTGCAACGTAATCGTGCCTGCACGCGCGCTAAAGTTAGTGCCAGGAATTCCCGAAACGCGCAGTAAAACGTCGCCGTCAATACCGGTTTTACCTACAATTTTGCGGTTAACCTGCACAGGCGCTGCCGGCGTTTTGGTGCGAACCATAAAGAGGTAATCGCGCTCCGGACGCTGCAAATTCGCGGTGAAATCGACCTTAAGCGGACGACCATCAGACGGATAGTTGATTTGCAGCTGCCAACGGCTTTGGTCAACGTTTGGCGGAACGCTGTAACCTTGCGGCGCTTCAACGTTAAACGTCAGCGTTTCACCGTTCTTGGCAGGATAGTGACCTTGGAAAGCACCGTCCTGATCCGTGATGCCGAACTTTTTGCCGTTGATGTAGAAACGAACGCTCTCAACAGGCTTGCCCGCAAGATCGACCGTGCGGACATTCAAAATGACCTCGGCCGCTTTTACTTCTTCAGCCGCCTGCTCTTTGTTGCAAGCAGTCAGACTGGAGAGACTCAAAGCACAAGCACAAAGAACGCTGTAAAAAGCAAATCCTCGCATGATGCTCCTCAGATGCCAGAGGTCGGCGTAGAGCCTTCATCTGTGTCCAAAGCGCGTTCTTCCGTGACATCCGGCGCTGCATCGCCCACGTCAAGTGTACGCGGTTCCATCACGATGTCCGGCAATTTGAGTTCGCCTTTTTCGAGCTTCACGTCGATCGACACGTCTTCGTAACCGAACTTACGAATCTGAACCACGTAAGTACCGGCTGAAAGCGGCTTGGTGTCGCCCATTTCGTCGATTTGCTGACGCAACGAGAAGTAACCTTGCTGATTGGTTACCGCAATATCCGTTTCCGGGTTGGTTACCACTTCAGCTTTGGAAATCGCCGTGCCCTGATCATCAAAAACACGACCACTGATAACGAGAGGACCTCCACCACAAGCGGTCGCACAGAGGCCCAAGAGGGAGAGCAAAAGAGCGGAACGAAGCATCTTTACATCCTTTGTGAAATTACGCCTAACGCGTATTCAACCGCCGGATCACGCGGATCCAAGTCGCGAAGATTAGACATTTGATCGTAGGCGTCCGCGAAACGCTCGGTAATTGTTGCATCAATCGCCTGCGTTAACAGTTCACGGCGCATCGTTGCAATCTGAGGAATCTGATTGGCATCCGTCAAAACAGCGTTGATTTGCTTCCACAAATCGCCTGCTTCTTCTTGAAGATTTTGACCCGCCAACAACAAGTACGCGCGAGAGGTTTTTCGAAGACCCTCAACTAACATGGGCTGACGCTTCTTGTTCGAAGCC
>JAZUEA010000389.1:0-3198 GCA_045639945.1 Myxococcota bacterium | reverse complement strand
GTAAAGACCAGCGCCTTCACATCCTTGGGGAAGCAAGATCCGCCGTAGCCCGTGCCGGGGAACAGGAAGTTGAAACCAATGCGCGGATCGGAGCCAATGCCTTGACGCACAAACTCGATGTCAGCGCCCACGCGTTCAGCTAAGCATGCGAGATCATTCATGAACGAAATCTTCGTCGCAAGCAAAGCGTTGGCCGCATACTTGGTCATTTCGCTCGACTGAACGTTCATGAAAAGCATCTTGTCGCGCGTACGGCAGAAGGGCTCGTAGAGTTCCTTCAACACGCGACGAGCAATCTCACCTTTTTCACCGTCGGGCACACCCACAACGACGCGATCGGGCTTGGTGAAATCGTTGACCGCATCGCCCTCTTTGAGGAACTCGGGGTTCGAGCAGCAAATGTAAGGGATTTTGGCTTTTTCACCAATGATTTTCGAGATCTTCGCAGTGGTGCCAACCGGAACCGTGGATTTGGTGAGAATGATCTTGTGACCATCGATAAGCAGGTTTTCACCGCTTTCAAGAACTTCACTGATCGAGTGCGCCACCGAGTCAACAAAGCGCAATTCAGCAGAGCCATCGTCGCCTTGAGGCGTGCCGACTGCGATGAAAATCACCGCACCCTGGCGACATGCTTCTTCCACATTCGTGGTGAACTTGAGGCGATGAGCTTCTTGAGTACGCTGGACGATATTCGCCAATCCAGGCTCAAAGAAAGGCACCTCGCCTCGACGCAAGCACTCAATCTTTTTCTCGTCGATGTCGGCACAGATCACCTTGTTGCCCACATCTGCAAGACAGGCGCCCACAACCAAACCGACGTAGCCGCTGCCAATGACAGTGATGCGCATTTCAACTCCTTTGTCGATGAAAGCCGCTCACTTTTAGGCGAGACACGTTATCAACGCAACCCCGCGTTTTATCGCGCTTGATCTCAAAACTCACTGCGAGCAGAACGCGAGGCGAGGTTAGTTATGCCAATCATCGTTCAAAAATATGGCGGCAGTTCGCTCGCCACTCCCGAAAAGATTTGGAATGTCGCTCGACGCATCGTTGCGGCACATGAACAAGGTTTACAAGTGGTTGCCGTGGTTTCAGCCATGGGAAAAACCACTGATAAATTGCTGGAATTGGCTGCGTCGGTAACCAAAACACCTGACGGTCGCGAGTTAGATATGCTTTTGACCGTGGGTGAGCGCATTTCGATGTCGCTTTTATCCATGGCAATTCGAGACTTAGGTCATCCGGCAGTTTCGTTTACCGGTTCACAAAGCGGCATCATCACGACCGACCAACACCAAGATGCGCGCATCATTCGCGTGACGCCGTTGCGCATTTTGGATGCGCTCGAAAAAGGCGCGATTGTCATTGTGGCAGGCTTCCAAGGAGTTTCGGAACACCTTGAAATTACAAGCCTTGGTCGCGGTGGTTCTGACACAACCGCCGTTGCGCTCGCCGCGGCGCTCAATGCGTCGTACGCCGAAATTTGTTCCGACGTGGACGGCGTTTACTCCGCCGATCCGCGCGTCATCGAAAATCCCATTCGCACCGATGAGTTAGACTACGAAACCATGCAGTGCTTGGCCGACCGCGGCGCCAAAGTTTTGAACGCCGAAGCCGTGGAATGGGCGCGCTCGCAACACGTGGAAATTCGCTGTTCGCGCACGACCGAAACGGAACCTGGCACACGCATTCGTCAAAAAGGCGGCTTGTCGTGTCCGCGCGTCACAGCCGTGACCAAGAGTCCCAAACTCATTGTGGCACAAGGGAAAATCGAGAATGTAAGCGAAACTTTCGAAGACGACTTGGATCGCGCGCTTACAGAACTCGGCATTTCCGGCACCGAACTGATTTGGGCTGGCGAGCACTTGTTCGCACTCATTCCAACGCTCAACCTGCACTCCGAAGATTCGCTGCGACAAGCTCTTTCCGAATTCAACGGTATCGAGCTGCACGAAGATTGGAATGCGATTTCGGTGGTGGGACGCTCGCTCTCAGCACCGCCATCCGTGGCACAAAAAGCACGCGTCGCCTTGTCAGGCATTCAACGCCACGCCCACCTTCAAGACGCCAGCCGTTTAACCTGGCTCGTCAACGCCGACCAAGCCGACGAAGCACTGCGCCGATTGCACAGCGCTCTCATCGAACAAGCCTGAAATTAAATCGATTTTACTTTCCATCGCTGCAACAGCGAAAGCCGATGGCGCTCGGATTCCAGTTGCCAATGTGACTGCCTGTTCCACCTTCAGGCAACGCACCACATTTGTGGAACGCCTCGGAATCGCTGCAGTTGAACGCGCCACCTCTCGCAGTCGGAGTGGCCGAATCGATGTACTCCCACAAATTGCCGTTGATGTCGTAAATGCCGTAGCCGTTGACACAATTTTCAAACGAGCCGGTCGGCATCAAGCGGAATCTCGTTGTTGAGCGATTGTCTTGATAGCAGTGCGGATACGGCTCATCAGGGCAGAACGTGTCGATGCCATTGCAAGTGGCCGGCGAATACGTATTGCCGTAGCTGTATTCGGTGTTTTCTGGACCACGACATGCGAGCGTCCATTCGGCAGCAGTGCAAAGTCGTTTTCCTGCGGCCGCACAAGCAGTTCGAGCGGTTTGAACATCGCCACCACTGAGTCTCCACGGCAAAACGCCAGCTACGCTTTTTGCGGCTTCAGTGCTCACGCCTTGCGTTGTTGAAGTAGCGTCGGAGTGAGAAGCTTCGTAGCGATCGATGCAGAACAAATCGGCCACGTTGCTCATGTCTTCAGGACACGTAAGCCCGCATCCTTCATCGATTTCTCCATCGCAGTCGTTGTCCAGGCCGTCGTCGCACAGTTCTACGCCGCCATTGGTCAATTCGCAGGCGTATTCACAACCATCTTCAGCGCTGTGGTTAATGTCGTAAAAACCGGCGTCACACGCACCCATGGCGCATTCAAGTTCCACGCAAAGCGCCGTGGCATGAGCAAATTCACAGACTTTACAAGTTGGACCGCAGCTTTCGGGCACATCTTTATCAATGCCCTCGTCTATCAAGCCATCGCAGTCGTTGTCCAAGCCGTCGCAGATTTCTTCGCCAGTGGCAACGCACTCGTATTCACAGCCGTTTTCGGATTTGCCGTCGAGATCGTAGAAATTCTGCTCGCATGTTCCAATGCCGCATCGGCCATCGTTGCAACCTGCCGTTGCGTGCGCAGG
>JAZUEA010000388.1:0-8300 GCA_045639945.1 Myxococcota bacterium | reverse complement strand
GTGTGCTGTTGGTCTATTTAACCCATTTTTTGATAAACAGCCATTGTTGATACTTGGAAAAATTACGATTTCCGGTGGTGTGATTTCTATGATCACACTCATGCTTAAAGGTGTGTTCTGCTTGATGGCGTCGTTTATTTTTGTGGCAACTACGCCGGTAGATGCGATTTGTGCTGCTTTACGTAAGTTACATGTTCCGAGCTTGTTGGTGACGCTATTTTTACTGACGTATCGCTATGTGGGTCTAATGATAAAAGAAGTTTCCATTATGATGACTGCATATACGCTTCGTGCTCCAGGTCAAAAAGGTGTTCACTACAAAGCATGGGGAGCTTTTTTGGGACAGCTTATTTTAAGAAGCATGGATCGCGCCGAAGAATTGTATTCAAGTATGCAACTCCGCGGATTTAATGGTGAATTTTTTTATGCGGAAACTCAAAAAACGAAATTCGCGGATTGGCTCTTTTGCATCTGTGCGATTTCAGCGTTTTTAATCTTTCGAAATTACGATATTGCTCAATTGTTGGGTTCTCTGGTTGTGTAAGGATTGCATATGATTCGTCTAGAAAATGTCACTTGTGAATATGAAAAAAGTCAAAAGATTCTCACTGATGTGTCATTTTCCATTCAAGACGGAGAATCAGTCGGTCTCATTGGAGCAAATGGAGCAGGGAAGTCTACTCTCATGAAGGCTTTGCTGGGATTGCTGCCATATCAGGGAAAAATTTATGTGGATGACTTGGAAGTTACTCGTGGAAATCTGAAAGAAATCCGCAGAAAATTGGGATTTGTACTTCAGAATTCTGACAACCAAATGTTTATGCCCACCGTATACGATGACATTATGTTTGCGCCACTTAACTACGGTCTTTCGCGCGAAGAAGCTGAGCGTCGGACAGATAATGTGCTTGCACAGTTAAACCTAAGCGAGTTGAAACATCGGCATAATCACAAGATTTCTGGTGGTGAAAAGCGTATGGCAGCCATTGCTACTGTGTTGGCGATGGAGCCAGATGTTCTTTTAATGGATGAACCGAGTTCGGCTTTGGATCCATACAATCGGAGAATGGTAATTCGAGTGATTTGCTCATTGACAAAGACAAAAGTTATCACTTCGCATGACTTGGACATGATTCAGGACACTTGCAGTCGTGTCATCTTGCTATCTGCCGGTAAAGTTGTCGCCGATGGCCCAACGGATGCAGTTTTAAGTGATAAATCGCTGCTCGAAGCTCATCGCATGGAGTTGCCTTTGTCGAGGCAAAGTTTTTTGTCCTAATTTGATTTTCGTTAAAAGTGCAGCCCTATCTTACGCGCGGCGGCGTCGGAGCGAGAGAAGGGGAAGGGCAAGAAGCCAGAGAGGGAGGGATGAGCCGTTTCGAGGGCTGGTGGAGCAACCACTGTCTTTGGAGTCGTCTACGCTCTGGCCTGCGTCGGGATTGGTTGAAACGCCGCTGTCGATAGACGGTTTGCTGTCATCGTCAGAAGTAATATTGGCATCAACTGTTAACTCTCCGGCGTCTGGCACGCTGGCATCGGGTTCAATTTCAACAAGGTGGCAGAAGCCTACGCCCAGCGTACGCATGGTCGAAAAGTCGCAGACACGGCTTTCACATTGTGCATTGCCATCGCAGGCTTTAACACAGACGTTGAGTTCTGGGGCACACAAGAAGCCATCTTGACACTCGATTTTGTTTGGATTGCAGCTTGTACCTTCGGATTTACCTTCGGTTTTCGCACAGTAAGAGCTCTGTAACGTAGGAATGCAGCTGTATCCCTCAGGACAGTCACCACCCAAAAGTGAACATCCTGCGAAAGGCATGCACTCATTTAATTCGTGAGAACAATTTTGAGTGATGCAATTTTCAGAATTGGAACTTGTTGTGCATCCATTAGTTACAACGCATTGATACACATTTAATAGCTTTTCAGATTCTTCTTCTGCTGGTTCTACGAATAGAGAAAAGTCTTCGAATTGCCAATTCGCCGATTGCAATTTTTCGTAAGAGCTCGCGCACCCTGCATTTCCATGTGGTGCTTCATCGATTTCGCAGCGAATGTAATCTGTGCTGCATTTTTGATAAATACATTGTTGTATTGTGAAATTTGTTTCAAAGAGGCTGCATTGTTCGTAGCAATCTAAATAAATTCCTATTAATTCTAGAGCGTTAGCGGTTGAGTCTTCGTAACTTTGTAAGACTGCATCTATTTGCCCATTATTTGAAAAACCATTTAAGGCAGCTGAACATTGCTGTAATTCATTACACATGCGGTTGTCGCATGCACCGTAGTCTTGGCAGGCTTCAGGACAATCGCAGCTTGTTTCATCGCAAGCGCCTGATCTACCCATGGTGACATCAATCCAATTTGCGAAGTAATTTGTGCTCGTGTTGAATGTATCTTCAAGACAGTTTGCGTTTGAAATGTTGGCATGAACGGCGATCACTTTTTGCGTGCCGTCGTTCATCGTCATCAAAATGGGACCACCAGAATCGCCATAGCAATCACCAGCGTTATCAACACCCGTTTTTACATGGGTGAGAGTACTTTTTTTGATGTATTCAACCAGTGAATGCTTGATGGCATAGCCATCTTGATTGTTCGGATTGGTCACGCCCAATCCAATCGAAAGGACTTCGTGATCGATATAATTCTCAAGAGATTCGCGGTTGAAATCGATTGGTTCGAAGTCAGTTTGTGGCGTAGCAAGATGCATTAAGCCGATATCGTATAACTTAATACTCTCACGATAACTGGGGTGAATATACACCTCGGAAGCTTGGAATACGACGCCGTCTCCCTCTGGGAATTTTTGTCCGAAATAGAATCCAAAACCGGATGCATCGCCTCTTGGAATGCCAAAATTACTTTCTAGATCAAGACAATGTGCAGCTGTCAGTACCCAATCAGGTGCAATCAAAGTGCCTGTACAGATGACGGACTCGTAATCACCGTAATTAGGAATGTTGGTTTTGAGATGGATTCCGCCCACTGCTGGATAGCCCGATTCGAGTTGTCCATTTACGATCTTTGTGTGTGTGGCTGATTTTTCGTCGGAACCTTCTTTGGCCCATGCAACGGTGGTGTTTGAAAGAACTGCACTTGCAATCGCAAGAAATAGGAGGTGTTTCATTTGGGGGTTCCTTAAAATGAGTAAAATGAACGGAATTTGAAAATTGTGGCTTATTTTGAATTTAGTGTCAAATGAGGGAAGCGGTAAACGCTGCTGCGTTTTGAATAAATTTTGATAATAGTCTGTAAAATCAATAGGTTGTAAATATTTTTTAAGGTGCTGGTCGGCCGATTTGAAATTGTGGACGCATATTTGAAATAACTAACATTGACAAAAAATCTCCTGTTTGAGACCTTAGCGCGCTCTTTCCTCTGGAGGCGCTTGCCGTGAACAGTCTGACTCAGAATGAAGCGTTTGCGATTTACAATTGTGAAACTCAGACTTTTTTCTATCCAGACGTCCTTCGTGAACGCTTCCACGCCAACTTTGATGATCGGCCTCTGTGGCAAATTATTGAAGAAGATCACGTTGTTCCAAAGGTAAGTGCGCAGCGTCTAAAACTCACCTTGGAGCAATTGTCACTCATAGAGGAACCCACTTTGGTGGCGGACACTGTCTTGGGTGTGTCTTATGCTGGGGACTATAAACGCTACCATGTTTCACTGACGGTGACTGTTCCGAAAAAACAGATTTTGGTTGGTATTGCGTGCGAAGCGACTGCTTATTCAATTGGTCGTGGCGGTGCGCTGACAGGGGAATTGGATGATTTAACGGGACTATGGTCTCGCAAAGCGTTTTTGCTGCATCTGTCGTATCAGTTAACTCAGCCTCCTATGCGTGAAAACACTCAGTTGGCTGTGGTTCACTTGGATATTCATCAGTTTAAACTGATCAACGATATTTTCAGTCCTGCTGAAGGTGATCGATTACTCTGGTTTGTGGCTGCTACTTTGAAAAAAGGTGGTGTAACGGCCGCTCGTCTTGATGCAGATCGCTTTGCCTATTTTGTGGAAGTGGATTCTGCAGAACAGCTAGAGAAGCAAGTTCTGAAATTTATTACTGAAATCGAAAATTATCACTTGGCTTTTAATGTGATTTGCACAGCGGGTGCTTACATTATTGAAGAAAAAGCGCTCGCACCAGAACAGATCTTAAACTATGCGATCATGGCGCAAGCCACGATTAAACACTCTTTCGAAAAGAAGTACGCGCTTTACGACAGTGTGTTGCACAGCACGTTATTGGGTGAACGCGAGATTGTGTCTTCGATGCGTTATGCCCTCAAAACAAATCAGTTTGTGGTGTATTACCAACCACAATTCAATCACTCAACAGGCATGCTTGTTGGTGCAGAAGCGCTGGTTCGCTGGAACCATCCTGAAAAAGGATTGATTCTTCCGCAGGCGTTCATTTCGATTTTTGAAAAACATAATTTTATTTCGGCACTTGACCTTTTTGTCTTTGAACAGGTTTGTGCCTTTTTAGAGAAGTCGATCGACAATCGGTTGTATGTTGCTCCCATTTTTGTGAATTTGTCTCGGCAGGATTTCTTTAAGCCAGACTTCATTTTGCAAATGGAAAAGATCCGTCGGCATTACGGCATTCCTGCAAAATTTTTGCGCCTGGAGCTGACAGAGTCTTTCTTTTTGGGTGACAACAACTTTATCAACAACGCGGTGTCACAACTCCATCAATATGGCTACTTGGTTGCTTTAGATGGTTTTGGTCACGGCCATTCCTCGCTGAACATGCTGAACGAAGTTCCATTTGACTTGATCAAATTGGAGACTCAGTTTTTGAAAAGCATGAATGACAAAGGAAAACGCGGCGGTACCATTTTGAGCAACATTGTTCGAATGTTGAACTGGCTGCAGTTGCCTATGATTGCGGAAGGTGTGGAAACCCGCGAACAAGCAGACTTTTTGCGAAGCATTGGCTGTGACTGCTTGCAAGGTAGTTTGTACGCTGCGCCCATGTCTGAGGCGGATTACATTTTGTTGCTCACAGAATGTCGTGGGGAGAGACCTCTCAAATTGGAGCAGGTGAGTGGTGAGACTTCGGATTTTTGGTCGTCGCATTCGCCTGAATCGCTGATTTTCAACTCTTTGGTTGGACCTGCCGCGGTGTTTTCATACGACGGTAAAAACATTGAGTTGCAGCGTGTGAATCGAAAATACTTAATAGAAATCGGCATGAACGCTTCGGAATCTGAGCTTTTGCGAAATGATCCATTGTATTTCATGGATGATGCGAATCAATCGATCATGCGCCGAACGTTAGAGCGAGCGATTCTTTCTAAACAAGAAGAGGAGTGCGAAACCTGGCGAAATTTCAAGAGTTCGTGCTGTGGCGACGATCGGCTTTGCATTCGCACAACTCTGCGACTCATCAACGGTAATCGCGGTTTCTATTTGTTTTACGGCACGATCCGGAACATCTCGAGCGAAAAGAAGTGCATTGAGGAACTGAAAAACGGTGAGCGCCAATTCAGAGCGGCTTTTGAGCAGATCAATATTTATATGTGGGATTTTAATCTGCTGACTAGAGATATGCGGCCTTGTTATCGCTGCATGCGAGATTTGGGATTGCCGTCGATTGTGAAGAATTATCCAGAGCCGTTGATTGAATCTGGTTTAATTCCCGAGGATTACGCTGATATTTACCGAAATTACATGCGCAAAATCGAAGCGGGTGTGCCTAAGTTGGAATTTGTGATGCCGCTTACTTCGGGCCGAATTCCTTTTAGATTCCGCTATACAACGGAGTTTGATGATTTGGGACGTCCCATTAAAGCTTTTGGATCGGCTACACGCGTTGTGCTGAACGAGTGAAAGTCGTTTTCAATTTTATATTTCTGAAGTTTTCTAAAAAGTCTTATGTTCCAAAAGGTTATAAAACTTTTTGTTTTGTTGGCGCGCTTAAGAAAGTTGTAACAACACTGTGAAGACGCGTCGCTGTGCTTGCGCAACTTCACAAAGCCCCGTAAAAACGCCGCATGAAAATCGCAACCTCACAACCACTACCCATTCCGCCCTGCTCGCCCAATGTGACGCGCGATCGCATTATTGGTATTATCGCCGGCATTATTTCGGGTGTTGCGTACGGGTTAAATCCGCTGTTTGGCATGCCGCTGATGACTGATGTCGCTGCTGGCGGCGCTGGCATGAGCGTTATTTCAGTTCTTTTTTATCGCTACAGCATTGCGGCCATTTGCTTGGCTATATGGATGTTGATTCGCCACGAGCGTTTTCGCCTGACCAAAAAACAAATGGGGCCCATGCTCGCGGTTGCTGTGATGTTTGCAATGAGCAGCATCACTCTCTTTGAATCTTATAAATACATGCCTTCTGGTATTGCCACGACCATCATCTTTGTTGCCCCGTCGATTGTGGCGGTCATCATGGTGATTTTTAAGGTTTTTCCGTCTTGGCAAACATGGGGCGCCATTCTTATGTCATTCATTGGTGTTCTCTTATTGAGCTACCCAGAAGGCGAAGTGACATTCCAATGGCAAGGCATTGTGATTGCGATGCTTTCGGCGCTCTCGTACGCGTTTTTTATGGTGATCATCAACCGCAGTCGTTCGCTCGATTCACTTTCCAGTGTGACCATGACCTTTTACGTGCTTGTGATTGGCACGATCATGTTTCTTGCATACGGTGGTGCTGAGGTTTTCAACTCTGTGCCGCAAGTTGAGTTTTTGCCTTATATGTTGGGCCTTTCCATTGTGCCTACGATCTTCTCGACCACGCTTCTCGCGCTTTCGACACAAAAGATTGGTCCTACACAAGCTGCCGTTTTGGGTGTGCTTGAGCCTGTGACTGCAATGGGAATTGGTGTTTTGAAATTCAATGAGCCTTTCACTTTTCTCATTGCGCTGGGCTTGCTGCTCTCCATTTTGGCGATTGTGATCATGACACTTGAAAAGAGAAGTTCGAATTGATGCTTTTGTAAGGTTTCTCAATCATTTCGCCGCCTAATATTTTTCCTGCCTTTCATTTTGAGCGTGCACAATAGAATCGAATGTCGTAGATTCCGCGAGTCTTTGGCTCGTGGGTGAGCCGACTTTTATTTTGGAGGTTTTTATGCTGAATCGCCTCGTTTCGTTTGAGCCCAGCGCTGTTGACGCCGCGAAGGACACCGTGGTGGACGCTGGCAAGAGCGTCGTCAACTGGTTCGACAAGATCGATTGGACCACCATTGGCAACTACGGCCTCCGTGTTGTCGGTGCCCTCGCTCTTTTGTTGCTCGGCTTCTGTGTTGCCAAGCAGGCCAAGAAGATCGCAGTCAAGGCTGCCACCAAGGGCATGCGCGACGATGGTACTTCGCCTCTCCCGGGGTTCTTGGGCAGCGGCGTTTATTGGATGGTCCTTCTTGTCATCGTCCTTTGCTGCTTGAGCATCTTCGGCGTTGAGACCACCTCCTTCGCAGCCGTTATCGGTGCTGCCGGTTTGGCCATTGGTTTGGCGTTCCAGGGCACGTTGTCGAACTTAGCCGCTGGCGTCATGATCATTGTCTTCAAGCCCTTCAAGTTGGGCGACTTCATTAGCGGCGCTGGCCAGAGCGGTACCGTCAAGGCTTTGACGCTCTTCTCGACCACTATCGTCACGCCTGATAACCGCACCATCACCGTTCCGAACAGCGCTCTCTCCGGCTCCACGATCGACAACTGCTCCACGCAGCCCACTCGTCGTGCTGACGTGACCGTCGTTGTTCCTTACGACTCTGACTTGGATTCCGTCCGTGAAGCTCTCATGCGTGCTACCAAGGTCGAAGGCGCTTTGGAAGAACCCGCTGCTCAGGTTTACCTCTGCGAAATCGCCCCCGGCGCTTCCGTTACCTACGCCATCCGCACTTGGTGCAACAGCGGTGATTACTGGGCCGTCAAGGAGCGCGTCACCATGCAGGCTAAGCGTGAACTCGATCGCAATGGTGCCACCATTTCCTCCAAGGGTCTTCGCCGCGCTGACGTCGCCGTTGGCGTTGCTTACGAAGCCGACTTGGACAAGACCCGCGCTGCTCTCGAAGCCGCTCTCAAGGTCGAAGGTGTCCTCTCCGAACCCGCTCCGGCCGTCGTTCTCTGCGACTTGGGCGACTCTTCGGTCAACTACTCTGTCCGCGCGTGGTGCGAAGGCGTCAACTACTGGGGCGTCAAGGAGCGTCTCACCGCTCAGGTCAAGCGCGAGCTCGACAAGGCCGGTATCGAGATTCCCTTCCCGCAAGTTACCGTCAGCCACAAGTAAGTTACGTTGGGTGCGCCGTTTGTGGCGCCCGGCAAAACGAAAGC
>JAZUEA010000387.1:0-1611 GCA_045639945.1 Myxococcota bacterium | reverse complement strand
CTGCTCAGCCCGGCATGAACCAGCCTGTCGCTCAGCCTGGCATGATGCAGCCTGGCATGAACCAGCCCGCTGCTCAGCCCGGCATGATGCAGCCTGGTATGAACCAGCCTGTCGCTCAGCCTGGCATGAACCAGCCGGCTCAGCCCGTTGCTCAGCCTGGTATGAACCAGCCCGTTGCTCAGCCTGGCATGAACCAGCCGGCCCAGCCCGTCGCTCAGCCGACTGGAAATATTCAGTAATTCCGCACACTCAGCCGGGCGGCCACGTCATATCGCGGCCACCAAGCACGTGAATGTGCATGTGGAACACGCTCTGCCCCGCCTTCTCGCCGCAGTTCACCACCAAACGAAAATCTTCAAGGCCTTCCTGGTGCGCAACTTGGCTTGCCACGCGCATCATGTGACCCAAAAGCGCTTCGTCCGATTCTTTGGCTTCGTCGACTCTGGCGATAGCACGCTTGGGAATCACCAGCACATGCACCGGAGCCGCCGGCGCAACGTCGCGAAAGGCCAGGCATTGGTCGTCCTCAAACACGCGACTGCACGGAATTTCACCGTCTAAGATCTTTTGAAAGATCGTCATGGTTCCTCCTTGGTTGGGGGGCGCATCATCATCGTTTTCAAAACGCACTGCAAGGTTGACTTGAGCCGCTGTCGCGGTCAAAAGGCGCGCATGAGATTTAAAGAACACGCAATGACCTGCTTCGACATGGACGGCTTGCTCATCGACAGCGAGCCGTTTTGGCGCAGTGTGCAGGTTGAAGTTTTTGCGCGCCACGGTTTGCAACTGATCGAAACAGACTGCATCGCGACAACAGGTCTGCACATCGATGAAGTTTGCCGTTATTGGTACGCGCGTCATCCATGGCCAGGCGCAACACCGGAGCAAGTTTCCGCCGAAATTGTAGATGGCATGATCGAGGCGATTTCCACGCGCGGTGAACCAATGAAAGGCGCGCTGCAAGCGGTTAAGGCTGCGTATTCCACCAAAAAGCCAATCGCGCTCGTCACGTCCTCACCGGCAAGACTGGCTTGGGCCACGCTCGATCGCATGGGACTTCGCGATGCTTTTGATCGAGTAGAAAGTGGCGACAATCTACAACTGGGCAAGCCACATCCCGAACTTTACTTGCGAGCCACCTCTGCGCTGCACTGTCCAGCCGATCACGCGCTTACATTTGAAGATTCGCTTAACGGAATTTTAGCAGCAAAATCGGGGCGTTTAATGTGCGTTGCTGTACCGAGCGAGGAAGATCGCCACAATCCCAAGTTCGCCATCGCCGATCTGCAAATTCACGATTTAACAGAAATCGACGAGGCGTGGTTTGCAGCGTTAACAGCGTAAATCGCTCGCGAATTACGAGAGAGAGCACGCGATCCGAAGACCGATGGTGGGGCTTTTGTCGCGGTATTTGACACGACCGCGGCTGGCGCAACGAGTGCCGGATGCCTCGACCCAGCAAGAACCGCCGCGAATGACTTTGTGTTCTTGATCAAGCGCCGCTTCGCCATAGAACGCAAAGTCGTCTTCGCACCACTCCCAAACGTTGCCCAACATGTCGAACAACCCAAAGGCGTTTTGCGCTTTTTGACCCACGTTTTGCGTGCGGTG
>JAZUEA010000386.1:0-7355 GCA_045639945.1 Myxococcota bacterium | reverse complement strand
CGCGGGTCCGCACGTCGCCTACACCAAAAAGCTCAAGTACTTCAAACTCACGCACACCGCTGGCGCTTACTGGCGCGGCGATGAAAAACGCCCAATGCTCACCCGCATTTACGGCGTTGCGTTTGAAACCAAAGAAGAACTCGACGCCCACCTCGCTCTTCTCGAAGAGGCAAAGAAGCGCGATCACCGCCGCATTGGTAAGGATCTCGAACTCTTCCGCATTACGCCCGAATACGGTGCCGGCCTCTGCATCTGGCTGCCGAACGGCGCGTTTATTCGTAAGCAAGTCGAGGACTTGTGGCGTTCTGAGCACTTGAAGCGCGGCTACGACTTCTTGTTCACGCCACACACCGCACCGCGCAGCTTGTGGGACACCAGCGGTCACGCACAGCACTACGCGGACAGCATGTTTAAGCCCATCGACGTGGACGGCGATCAGTACTTCCTTAAGCCCATGAACTGCCCGTTCCACATCGGCGCCTACAACCTGCGTCAGCGCAGCTACCGCGAGTTGCCGCTTCGTTACGCCGAACTGGGCACGGTTTACCGTTACGAGCGTTCCGGCGCTTTGCACGGCCTCATGCGCGTTCGTGGCTTCACGCAGGACGATGCGCACATCTTCTGCACCGAAGAAACGCTTGAGCAAGAAATCTACGCCTGCTTGGACGTGGCGCAGTTCTTCTACAAGACCTTCGGCTTCGAGAAGTACAAAGTTGAACTTTCCTGCCGCGATCCGCAGGACAAAGAAAAGTACATGGGTTCCGATGCGCTTTGGGACCTCGCCGAAAACACTTTGGCGAAGGTGCTCACCGAACATGGCATCCAGTTCAAGCGCATCGAAGGCGAAGCCGCGTTCTACGGCCCCAAGATCGACGTCAAGGTCGTTGACGCCATCGGTCGTACTTGGCAGCTCACCACGGTTCAAATGGACTGGAACCTGCCGGAACGCTTCGACTTGACCTACATTGGCGCCGACAACCAGCCTCACCGCCCGATCATGATTCACCGCGCGATGTTGGGCTCGCTCGAGCGCTTCTTCGGCATCCTCATCGAGCACTACGCTGGCAACTTCCCCACCTGGCTCGCGCCTACGCAAGCCCGCTTGTTGCCCGTCTCTGAAAAGTTCCGCGACTACGCTGAGTCCGTGGCGCAAAAGCTCCGCGAAAACGGCGTCCGCGTTCAGATCGATCAAAGCGACGAAAAGCTCGGTTACAAGATCCGCAAGGCCGAAATCGACAAGCTCCCCTACAGCCTCATCATTGGCCAAAAGGAGCAAGATGCCGGTATGGTCGGCGTTCGTAAGCGCATGGAAGGCGACTTGGGCGCAATGACCGTTGAAGACTTCATCGCTCGCGTGAACGACGAAGTCACCAACCGCAAACTCTGATTACTGAGAGCGGTTTCAAGAAAGCTCACCTTCGGGTGGGCTTTTTTTATGCCTAAATCTTTAAAATTTTCGCGCCGAGAAAAACTTAAAAGCCAATAAAAATCAGCAATTAGAGTTTTCTCAAAAAATCAGCGAGCGTTTGTTCTGAAACATTACACGGACAAGCTTGAACACAAGCACGAGAAAGATCGCATGGTCCAAAGTCCTTGAGGACATGCTTTATCGCGGAAAGGTTTGTTAAGCCATTTGCGGCGAGAAACAGCATGGGCGAGGCATTGGGACACACCGCAACACAAGCACCACAAAAAGAACAGGCGCTCGACATGGATGCTCCCAATTTAGAAAACACAGATCGATCGACGGCGAGAT
The DNA here is from genome assembly GCA_045639945.1 of Myxococcota bacterium. GTDB lineage: Bacteria > Myxococcota_A > Bradymonadia > UBA7976 > UBA1532 > UBA1238. The sequence goes on along the minus strand of JAZUEA010000386.1, from coordinate 5,599 downwards.
CTTCCAAGACCGGCAACGTTTGGGCGCGAAATGGCTCTAGCCAGAATTCGTCTGTCTCAAGTTCTTCGGCCATTTCAGAAAGTGCTAGCGTTTCCAACGGTTTGTCATCTTCGGGAAGCAGCGGCAAACCATTTAAATAAAACGCGGGCGCAATCGAATCCCCTGCCTCAATGCAAATTCCAAGCGATCTGAGCCATTCCAAAAGCTTTGTGTTCGGATCTAACTCAACGGAATAGTCTTGAAATGCGCCGCTGGTTGCATTTCGAGCCTGACGCCAGATGTGAAAAAGAAAATGCATGAGAAGACTCAGCCGAAAAGGCCAAAGAAAAGCGGTCGCGCGGCCACTTCAATTAAGCAATCGTCGAAAAGCTCAAAAACAGGCAGTGCAGCCATACAAAAGAGGCAAATCCAGGCAAGCACAGTGCTCGTCACATCTGCCGTGCTTGCGCTGAAGAATTTTTCACACATCGCTCGCAGCGCATGCGACAAGTGAAAACAAAATGCCATGCAACCAACAAGCCAAAGTCCAACACGTGCTTCTAAGTTTAAGCCATCGATAAGCGAAGGAACGCACGCAAACAAAGCGCCCAACGCAAAACAGGCACAACAAAGCACGGGAACTTTCACCGCCAACGACGATGACAAATCGACCGAGATTGCGTAGCGAATGGGCCTTGCTGCTGCACCACGACGTTTTGAAATCACGATCGCAACCACATGCCACACAAGAAGCAGCAGGCCAAAAGCTGCGATGACAAACGAGCTTGGTTTCGCCGCATCAAGCGAAAACAGTTTTTCTTCGTTTGTTAAGGATTGAGAAGCGACCCCAGAGAAGAAATTGCAGGAGGAATACGCGATTGCACAGAGCGCGATGCACAAGGCACGCACTCCATGCAACCGAAGACGCAAGCCTGGGTTCATTTTTTAAGAACCATGCGGTCGTAGATGGTGCCGAACAGATTTCGCGGATCCATCATCGACTTTACAGACTCGATACGCTCCTTCGAGAACGTCTCCCAGAATTCTTCGACCGTGTAGTGGTTGCGGCTGATCAGCGTCTTAAATCCGGAGAGTTCCGCAACTTTGTGTTCCAAGACTTCCGACCAGTCACGATCGGGCTCGCAGTTTGGCTTTCCGTAAACCGCGGCATCGATGATGAGATCTGTGCCAAACGTTTCTTGGCGCTGATCCGAAAGCCACATGTAAGGCTTTTCAGGCATGCGGTACGGCACAATCCACAAAGGATAGAAGTCAAACTCGGATTCGTACCAGTTGTAGAACTTTTCGAAATTAATCTGCGGAATGAAGACATCCACCACCACATCGGGGCGACGCTTAATCTTGCGCAAAATCGGCTTTAACTTGTTTGAGAGCGTAATGAGCTTGCTCGAACCGATGAAGATTTTACCAAACACGCGACGAATCAATGGATTTTCAAGTCCAGGAATCGTCTTGGTCATCCAGTGACATTCGCCGTCGTAGCGCAAGAAATAGTGCGAAGTTTCAATGTAATCTTCGGATTTCTTGAGCGTGCTCTTGTAGTAAATCTCGGTCCCATCGTAGCGAGAAAGGAACGGCGCGTAGTCAACGCCACGACCAAGGCAGAGAACAAAGTTGCTCTTGTCGTGAATGATGCCGTCCACGTACGGATAGTCGCATTTCTCAACGTGATCTTTGAGCGCCGCCCAGAAATCGTTGAAATTCGAGAAGTGAACATTCTCGATGCGAACGTAGGGTTTGGCCGGCATGATCTTGAATTTGATCTTGGTAATGATGCCGAGCGTGCCGTAACCGCCGTGAACGCTTTCAAAAATTTCGGGGTGTTCGTCGCGCGAGCAGTGAATGATTTCGCCCTTGCCGTTGATAACTTCGTACTCAATGCAGCTATCGTGGAAGCCGCCCAAGCGATAACTTTGCGACTCAATGGAGCAACCAGAAACCGCGCCGCCCAACGTAATCGTTTCGAGTTCCGGCACAACGTAAGGTTGCAAACCACGCTGCAAAAGTTCGCGAACCACCTGAGTAAACGTCACACCTGATTCGACCGTGCACGTACGACCTTCCACATCAATCTCGAGAATTTCAGAAAGCGGTGAGAGGTCGATACGCGGCGAGTCGTCTTTCTCGTAGGGATTCGGAACGACGTGCGAAACGGATTTTTTAACGAAAACCAGCGGACGCTCACCAATGGGCGCATCGGAAAGAAAACGTTGTTTTATTTGGTCGGCAATTAACTGCACTTTTTGATCGTGACGATTCATGTTCGCTCACTTAAAAAATGGGATGCCGCAGTTTACGCAATCACGAGACAAAGCGTAAGAGTTGACCTATTTAATCGAACCATGCCTACACCAATCTTACTTCCAAACGAAAACGTGCCTTTCACCATCGTTGCGCAAACGCCCAACTTTATTGTGGTGGACAAACCAGCTGGCGTTGTGACTGCTCCAGGCATTGGCCACGACAGAAATTCGCTGATGAATGGCTTATTTACAAAATTTGCAGAGCCATTGAGCGAGCTCAAAAAAGAACGCGATTTTGGCCTGTTGCACCGTTTGGATCGCGACACGAGCGGCCTGATTTTGGTAGCGCTTTCACCTGAAAGCTACGACGCACTGCGCCAAACATTTGAATCTCACGCGATTGAAAAAACGTATTTGGTTGGTGTGGCAGGGCGTCCACACTTGGGTGAATCGCACCTTCAAAAAGCACCAGAAAAACGTCCGGAAAATCGATTCGATAAAAATTCTCGGCATGCAATTCCGCAAAAAGCTCAACAAAAGCAGCAGGTTGGAAATCAAATCGTCAAGTCTGGTCGCATCGATCGCCCAATTCGCGAGTGCTTTGAGCAAGGACAAAAACGTGCACGGATCACGCCAGGTCCAGGGCTTCGGCAAGCGCGCACGGAATTTCGAGTGCTTTCAATGGCTCAAAATCCGCAAGCCTGCCTGCTCGCCTGCAAAATCGTAACCGGTCGATTGCATCAAATTCGCGTGCACATGTCGTCTGTGGGCTGTCCGGTTTTGGGTGATCACATTTACGGTCGACCGCATCCTGCGGACAAAGCCTTTCAGCCGAAGCCTAAGCGCTTGTTTTTACACGCTTATTCGCTTTCTTTCACCGATCCGCTCACGGGTGAAAAGCACCACTTTAAATCGCCACTGCCACCGGAACTTCAAGCGTACGCAGAACTTGTGGGTCACAAGGGCCCAATCTCGCTTGGATAACTCTCGCGATCGAATCTCAAGGCGCGTACACTGCGCACGTCGATCTCTGACGGACCAATGCCCATGCACGAAGACCTCACTGACCGCCAACTTGAGGTCAGGATGTTTGAACTTTTGGAGGAGCGCGCCAAGCTGCGACTCGAAGACCTCATGCACCTTCGCAGGCTCAGCCGACAGTCGGGCAAAACGCTGTTGGAAGAAGCCCATCATCAAGGCGCCATTGAGCAACCGCTCGCAGTCACTCTCGCGCAAGATTTGGGACTGGATTGGTCCACTCTCCATGCAGAGCAAGTGGAAAAGCAGCGATTTACGGAAGCCATTACGGACCCGCACGCCGCGATTTCAGCCACCATGCCCTACGCACCGGTGTTGCATTTTCCAAAAGAAACGCAATCGCAGCCGGTCCACTCTGCGCCGACGCCGCCACCGCTGCCTGCGCCCAAAGCACCACTGCCGCCAGCGCCGCCTCAAAAAGCACCGCCGCCGTTGCCGCATCCAAGTTTGTCGCATCCGCCAGCATTGAACCGAGCTGCAGCATCTACCAATGCACCCGCACTTCGAACGCCCGCTCGATCGCTGCCGCCCGTTCAACCGTTCACGCCTTCTAAGCCAGTGTCGGCGATGCCTGCGGAACCCAAAGCAGTGCCAACACCAAGTCGTTTGCCGCCTCGCGTGGCGCCGATCACGGGACCATTTCCCCCGCCACTGCCGAGCAAACGAACATTGCCGCCGCCGCTGCCAAGCACAAACGCAAATTCTAAAAAGCCCTAACGCACCGTTTTCCTTGTGAGATTTCCCATGCGTACGTTTCTTCCGCTTCTCATTTCGGTTGCGCCGCTATTTTTCTGCGCCTGTGAAGAAGCCGAGCCCGTTCCGCTGATTCCGCTTCCCGACGCAAGCCCGAAGCCTCAACCGCCCAAGCCCAAGCAACATGCTGCACCAATCGAGCTTGACGCAGCAGTGGAAGACGCGTCGCTTTCAACATTGGATGCCGATGTTTCGGGCCAGCCACCGATTCACACAATTGCACTCGGTGGTCGTCAAGAAACGAGTTTGGCTTGGATTCGTGGCGGTCATTTATGGTCAGTCACGTTTAACACCGCCGCTGAACCGGGCGAAGCCAGAGATTTGGGCAACGTGCCGCAATCGGTCTTAGATGCGGAAAACATTGAACAAGTCTTTTTAGGCGCGCGCACAACCAGCGGTCCTGCATGGGTTGTTTTGCCGGGAGACGATGGTGCGTTTTACGCTCGCGACTTGTCGGCTCCGACAACGACATTTGAAACGCATCTCTACCCGCCGGCGCGCATTGCAGCGGGCACAGAAATCATGCTCATCGGCCACACATCGCCGGAGCCAGATTCTCCGCTTGGCTGGACCGTTTTGGGTTCGTCCGGCCCTGGCATGCTCACTGTCGATCCAAACGGCTACTCGCTGCCCACGAGCGCGGCGCCCGGTTTGGCCGGCTGGATTTTCGCTTTCGACACGGGCGAGTGCGTGTTCTTGAACAACCAAGAAACGCCCATCGCATCGTGGCACTGCTTCTCCAAGCCCGATTCCGTGCTTTTAGGCGCCAACACCAACAGCTACCACGTTGGCCTGAACGGCAGCGATCTTACACTTTGGACCGCCATGCCTTCCGCCGCAGAATCGGTCGAAACTTTAGCCAGCGAAAGTTCGAAACTTTCTGTCATTTCAAGTGGTTGCGAAGTTAAGTCCTCGCTCCCAATTTCAGAAAGCGGCCGCGCTTACATTTTGGAAAATCCGAAATCCGAAATCGTAGTCGCAAACAAAGACGGCGCTCTCAAATTTGACTGGAATCAAAGCGAATCGCCGATCGCACTCGTTTCAAATCGTGGCACTTGGCGCGCCATTACTTGGAATGACGAAACGGACAGCCCCGTTTTAACGCCACTTTCCATTTCCGAAAACGTCGCAGCTCCCACTTTCACGCGCCAAGATTCCGGCTGTGTCAACGCGATTGAACCCGAAGATTGCACCGCTTCTGACCGAGACTGCGACGGCATGCCCAGACGCGGCCTTTGCTGCGCCGTCAGTTCGCCCACCGCAACCAGCGAACTCACCGGCGTCGTCTTAAACGGCCCCATGCACGTTGGCTTAAGCGACGACGGCTTGCTCATCGCCGCCACGACTCAAAATACAGCGCATCTCTACGCAATCTCACGCGACCGCACCAACAGCACGCCGCTTCACTTGGCCGAGTTTGAAAACGTGGACCGCATCGTGGGACTCTCCAACCTCTTGAGCTACAGCTTGATGTTGGTTGAATCCGAAATCGAAGTCCCAGTCGATCCCGGTACCGGCGGAATGGGCGGTGAAGGCGGAGCTGCCGGTGAAGGCGGTGAAGGCGG
>JAZUEA010000385.1:0-7373 GCA_045639945.1 Myxococcota bacterium | reverse complement strand
GGCCCGGGACACACTGAAGCGCACGTCGCGTTCAACATCGACATCAACACGGTTACCAACATTTTGCTCCACATTGCAGAACCGATGTTGGAAGAAGCCGTCTCAACGATGTCCCTGCCGAACGAAATTACGTTCGTCGTTCCTTATGCTTTAAAGGGCGCGATCTTCCTGGACATTCCTGTCTTGGGTCGTTATTCATTCGACTTTGGTCCGTTTAACGGCGAGTGGTAATGATTCAATCCCTCCTCCTTTCGCTTGCCCTTGTCTGCGCCACTCCGGCGTGGGCAAATGGGCGACCCGAATTGGTTCCAGATGCCAAAACAGGCGTAATGCTTCCGAAAGATTGGAAGCAAACCAAGACCAAAGCGATGCTCAAGTTGCATGAGCCGCAAAGTCTTGCAGAGCTTTCGATTATTAATCTCGCGGAATCCAATCAATCGCTGACGTCGTTGGCTTTAGATTTGCTGCTGGAACGTTTGCAGTCGCCCATTTCGGTTTTTCATCAGCGAAATGAGGATGGGGTTCACATCGATTTTTGGAGTGAGCGCCCACAGGCAAGCATTCAAGATCCGAGAGCGGTGGTGTTTCTCTACCGCGAACGACCAACTGTGCTGCTGATGATGGAAACCACTCGCAAAAATTATGGTGCGATTTCGGGCGCAAGTTTGTTGCGAGAAGTTGCGAATTCTTTGCCGCAGGTTAAAGCTGCAAAAGCGCAACCTTCAAAAACACCGATTGAGCAGACTTCGGCCAGTTCAAAATGGTCTCATTTGCAGTCAGTGTTGCAGTCAAACGCAAAGCTCAAAATCACGCCTAAAGATTTTCGTGCATTAACCGATGAAGAGCGCCAACTTCTGCTGTCTCATCTGAATTTGGGCAAAGTGCTTCATGCCTCTGCCTGTGAAGAAGATGCAGATGTGATTTTTAAGCTCGATAAAGGCCACTTGAGCTGTTTGCAAACAATGTACGCGCTCAAAAATCGGCCGAAAACAAAGGAATACGCGGAAATGGAGCGTTTGGAATCGCGCTCTCAATTAGCAGAAGAGGCTCAACCGTAGTTTTTGCGGATTTGCTTGTGAGTCGTAGAGCAGCGCATCTTAAAAAAGGTGCGCTGTTTTTATGATGTGGCGTTTGTTGTGGAATGGGTGGAATCAGGCGAGCGTGCTAAACCAGCGGTCGACAACCGGTTCTGCGCGAGCAAGATCGGCTTCAACAGCGACTTCACGCCAGGCTCCTTCAACGGCCAGCACTGCAATGCGTTCGCCTTCTACGATGGAAGCGTTTAACAAATCGTAAAGAGTCGCTTCTTCGGGGAAGACACCGTTGATTTTAGCGTGCTGCATTCGCTTAGTTTCGTAGAAGCTCCACAGGCGGCTCACAAAACCAGACGAAAAGCGAGCAAGACCGATGAATTCACCAAAGGTGGAGTTGGGATCTAAGCCGCAGCCGATATCGAGTACTTGACCGTTGCTCGCAACACGCACCAGCGGCGCTTTATCAAAGCTGCGATTCCGAGCTTCGTAGCTGCGTTTCCACGCACGATCAACAACAAGCGTGCAGGACATGTAGCTTGAAAGAACCGCTTCTAAGATTGCTGGGTGATAGATGACGTTGCTGTAGCTGACGAGCACGTCACCAACCAAATCGGCGCGTGCTGAAAGTAGATTGGCGGGCTTGCCATGCGGCGCGTCTGAAAAACGAACTCTGTTTGGCGCGATTTGGCGAGAACCGTCACCACGACAAACGGTGATTCTGTCGACGCCATAGGCGTGAAGACAATCGATCTGGTGCTGGAGGCAGGATTTGTCGGCGAGCGGACGCATGCACAGAGGTTGGCCACCCGTGGATTCCTCTTCTTGAGCTGCCAGAACAATTGCTCTCATGAATGAACCTCGTTCGAATCGGTCTGTGCGTTCGCTGTTTCTTGATTTTCGATCGCTACCACGCGCCGAGAATGCAACAACGGAAGAAACGCGAGCGCTGACTTGGCAAGGTATAACACATGCAGCGCGCCATAGACGTATAGAAAAATATCTAAGCGATTAAAGATCGCAAAGATTGGCAGTCCCGCCGGGTAATGCTGGATGACGCGCGGCAACATCATGATGGGCCAGTATTTGGATTTTCGTGCAGCTCCCGCAGCTTCTCCATGTTTTAACTGCTTTTTGCCGGTCGCTTCTGCATAAGCTGGGCAGCGAATGAACTTGGTCATGGAAAGCGCCGCCGCAAGCACAACTGCAGATGCGAGGCCCACAATTAAGAACCAAGTCGGTTGCTGATCCTGAAAATGACCACGCAACGTGAGCGCGGCGATGAGCAGAAGTGCCTTTAACTCGTCCATCAAAAAGTCGAGTTCCGCACCCACCGGCGAACTTTGTTTTGTAACGCGCGCAAGTTGGCCGTCTGTGCAGTCGAGCAAATAGCTCATTTCAAGAGCGAGCGTACCAAGCAGCAATCCCAGCCATCCAGAAATGGCCGAAAAGCATGCAACTGATGCGCACATGCACATTAAGGATGTAATGGTGACTTGGTTCGGCGTGACGCGCGTATTTTTTAACGCAGCAACAATGGGCGCTGCGAGCGGTCGTGCGAGATAGATATTGAAGAGGCTGTCCGCGGGCTTCAAACTGTCGCGGTAGATTTGCTTGACGTTGGCCAGCATGGTCCCTCTGCGTAAAAAAGAGAAACGCGGGATACAAGGGAAGGCGTCCAGAGGCGAGTAAAAAATGCAAAATACGGATGTTTCGAAAAATTCTGAGTCGTTTGCTGCGATTCCAGATGAGATTTTTTGCAGCGTAAACGGTCGAATCACACCACTTTCGGAAGCGGCGATTCCTGCTTTGGATCGCGGTGCGCTTTTTGGCGAGTCTGCGTATGAAGTTTTGAGAACGTTGGATGCTCGCCCGCTATTTTGGCGTGAACACGAAGAACGACTCCTAAACTCTGTGAAAACATTAGGTTTTCCGTGCAATCTTGAGCCTGGCCTTTTGCGGCACGAAGCGGAAAAATTGGTCGCTTTCACAGCGCAGAGTGCATTTCCAGAGCGTTCGTTGCGCGTCGTTTTGAGCTCAGGCGTTGCTTCTCGTCCGCTTTTGGATGCGCCACTTGCTGCTGGTCCCACGCGCGTAATCTTTTCGTCGCCTCTTCACTTGCCTGACGCGCGCTTTTATCGCGAAGGCTGCAGACTCCATTTGTTTACGCTCCAAAACTTGGGGCCAACCGATCCGCATGCGAAAAGTTCCAATAAAACTCGGGCGAAAGCAGCATTAACGGCGGCACAATCGCACGGCGCTTATGAGGCATTGTTGGAATTGCACGGCGAAATTTTGGAAGGCGCATCGTCGACGATCTTTTTAGTGATGGAAGATCGTTTGTTTACGCCACCATTAAGCGCTGGCATTTTAGATGGCGTCACTCGGCGTTACGTTTTGAAGGCTGCGAATTCGCTGAAAATGCCAGTTGAAGAGGTTTCGCTGCCGGTTTCTGCGTTGGAAGAAGCGGACGAGGTATTCATCACCAGTTCCACGCGTGGCGTTTTGCCCGTTGCGGCTGTTGATGAACGCTTATTCCCTGCTCCAGGTTCTTTTACGGCGCGTTTGAGTGCCGCTTATCTCGCACTCGCTAGGGAGAGTTTTGATGCGTAAGAGCAAAGCTTCGCGCGATGCTGCGTCGGAAGAAGAAATTGAGATTCAGCCCGATCGCTTTGAGCGTCGCCGTCAAAAAAAAGAAGCGGCAGACATTGCAATGGCGTTGGTTGAGCGAATTTGTACGCTCAAATCCAACGAAGTTGAGAACTTGCCGATTGAAGACGACGTTTTGCGCGACGAAGTGATGCACCTGACTGCAATGAAATCGGATGGTGCGCGCAAACGGCAATGCCGCTACGTTTCGTCGTTGTTCACGCCTGATGTGATTGATGTGTTGACGGAATTTTTGGCGGCCAAGGATTCTCGACATTCAAGCAACGTTGAGCAGGAACACTTGCTTGAACGCTGGCGCGATTACCTGATCGCACAAGGCGATGCTGCACTGGATTACATTATTGAAGTGTCACCAGAGTTGGATCGCCAAGCAGCGCGACAGTTGATTCTAAAAGCGCGACGTGAGCAAAAAGAGGCGGAATCTAAAGAGAATCCATCAAAAGTTGCCTATCGCGCTTTGCACCGCTGGCTCAAAAACTTTAAGGATGTTTTGCCGGAAATTCCGGAAAAAAGTCCTTCTAAGAAAAAGACGCTGGCGCCGGAAACTGTTCGCGAACACGACGAATTTGAAGGCTATTAAGCTCAGCCCCCACCGGTCGGAACCATGATTCCGAGCGTTTGACCTTCTTGGAGCACCGTGTACATGCGCAGGCGCTCCGTTCCCAAAAGAACGATAATGAAACTCGCCTCTTGCTCCGTGTAACCGAGCTCGCGCAATAGAAGTCCTCGCACCGTCAGGCCGTCTGGCACTTCAAGATCGCGCTCTGCGTCGGGCCACGGTCGCCGAATCGGACCGTAAAAAACAACGTGAATTCGCATTCAATCCTCAATGATTCTCTGAGGTTTTGTGAATTTTAGAACAGCACGGACACTCTGGATCCGCACTGAGAGGTAATCGTCGTAAATCATCGCGCAAAAGATCGCAGGTCCAAAGTGCGGGTGGCGGATTGGAAATTGCGAGCGCACGAAGAGCTAAACTCGCTTCAATGGACCCAACCAAAACAGGCGCAGCCGGGAAAATGTCTCGAATTTTTGGCGCGTTTTGAAGATTTTCAGGCGATGGCCAAAGACAGCGCAAACATGGTTTTCCTGTGGCCGGAAAAAATGCTGCCATGCCGCAACCTTCTGCAACGCCACCGTAAACCCACGATTTTTTGAGCTTTAACGCATGTTCGTTGATGAGATACCGTGCGCTGTGATTGTCGGTGCAATCGACGATGAGATCACAATCCCGCGAAAATTCTTCGAAATTTTCGGCAGTGAGTCGCTGATCAAAAGCTTCAAGTACGACATCGCTGTTCATGCGAGCCAGTTTTGCTTTGGCGGTCGACGCTTTGAACACGTGCGCTTGTGCATCGGATTCGTCGTAAAGTCCTTGGCGATGAAGATTGGTTAGATCGACCGTGTCGCCATCGCAAATTCGAAGTGCGCCAACACCGGAACGCGTCAAAATCGCAGAAACAGTTGAACCCAGTGCGCCTGCGCCGACGATCAAAACTCGAGCGCGCGCCAGTTTCGCCTGTCCGCCTGCTCCAAAAAGGGACTCTTGGCGGGAGTATCGCAATTCCACGGCATTCTCACGGGTGGACAAAATTGAGTTCTGGTGATACCCCGCGCGGCGCTCTTTCGGCAAGACTGTTTACCATGGATGGCTCTCACAAAAATCTTCCTGCTCGCTTGATAGAAGTTTTTCGCTCGCGAGGCTTGCGCGGTGTGCGACTGGGTGGCCTTGTCTTAGCTGCTTTTATCGGCCTTGGTTCAGGTCTCATCGCAACAGGGTTTCACTTACTCATCGGATTGGTCACCGATTTATTTTGGGGATCCGGTGGAACGCCGCTTTCGCGATTTGACGCCGCGCCTTGGTACTACGTTCTGTTTTTTCCTGCGTTCGGTGGTTTGGCTGTTGCCTGCCTGATGTGGCTATTCGACCGAAAAAACAAAGGATTTAGCGTTTCCGAAGTGATGTATGTGGTGGCCCGAAAAGGCGGCGTCATTCGTCCAAAGGTTGCCACAGCCAAAACACTCGTTGCGTCCATTACGATTGGTTCTGGTGGCTCGGCCGGTCCTGAAGGGCCGATTATTCAAATCGGATCAGCTTTTGGCTCGCTTGTTGGTCAGTGGTTGAAGCTTGGTCCCAAGCAAATTCGAGTTACGCTCGGTTGCGGTGCTGCGGCAGGCATTGCGGCAACGTTCAATGCTCCCATGGCGGGCGCATTCTTTGCGGCAGAAGTCATTTTGGGTGAATTCGCGGCGGGCGCTTTAGGTGCAGTGGTCGTGAGTTCGGTGGCTGGCACAGTTGTTGCGCGTACGCTTTTGGGAGATGCGCCGGCTTTTTCAATTCCGCACTTTTCGCTGGTCAATCCGGCCGAGCTTTTGACTTACGCACTTGTGGGCATTGCTGCGGCGGTTGTGGCGCAGGCCTTTATTTGGAGCCTTGACCACACAACGCGCTTTTTTCAAAAGAAAGTTTCGTTTTCGCCACTTCTGAAACCAGCGATTGGTGGTTTGCTGGTCGGCGCCATGGGAATTTTTCTGCCTGAGCTCATGGGTGTTGGTTACGGCGTCACCACGAGAGCGCTCACAAGCCATTTGGATCTTTGGATTGGTCTCTTCATTGTTGTTTGCAAGCTCATTGCAACCTGCTTTTCACTCGGTTCCGGTGGCTCTGGTGGCGTGTTTGCACCGTCGCTCGTTATGGGGGCCGCACTTGGTAGTGCGATCGGTCATTTGGCGCATTCTGTTTTGCCGTTTTCAATGGCTCCATGTGGCGCGTACGCGATTGTAGGCATGGCGGCAATGGTTTCCGCGAGCATGCATGCGCCCATGACTGCTCTTTTGATGATTTTTGAGCTGACAGGCGACTACAGCTTGATTCTGCCCGTAATGACAGGTTCAGTTGTGGCAACGGTTGTGGCGCAAAAACTTCGCAAAGAGTCGATTTACACGTTTCCGCTGGCCAATCGCGGCATCGATTTTCACACGCCTCCAGATTTAAACGTGATGCGCAGCGTGAAACTCTCTCAACTGCATTTTCGTGAACTTGAACTTTTGCCCAGAAATGCAACGGCTCAGCTGATTTACGATCGCTTGTGCAGCTCGAATCACCACGATTTTTTTGTTTGCGATGAGAACGGCGCGTTGGTGGGTGTGATTTCTGTGGATTCGCTTCGAAAGAATCTTACGGAATTGCGAGATGCCGGCGATGTTGTGGTTGCCGAAGATCTCATGGAGCCGCTTGAAACTGTGTTGGCGGCCAACGACACACTTGATTTTGCAATGCGGCAATTCGCGCGCAGCGATTTGGAAGAAGTGCCGATTGTGGAGAGCCACGAGCATTGGCTGCCAAAAGGCGCGCTTTCTCGAAAAGATGTGATTGCTGCGTATAACCGCGAGATCTTGAGGATTGATCTCGCGGGATCACTTTCATCGCGCATGAATGCGGCTGCGGCGCTCAATACTTGGGAAACGGTTGGCGGTTATATTGTGGCGCACATGGCCGTTCCGGCTCACCTTTGTAACGTACCGCTCATTCAGTTGGATTTGCCGCGTCGTTACAGAATTTGGGTGATGTTGATTGAAAATCCGAACGAGCAAGGCGAAGCACGTTTCGAAATGCCTCGAGCGGACAGCTCTTTTTCGCTTGGTCAAAATGTCATTTTCTTTGGCACCAAA
>JAZUEA010000384.1:0-8294 GCA_045639945.1 Myxococcota bacterium | reverse complement strand
CCAAGCCTTTGGGACCAACGGCTTTGGTGCAGTACTGCGTCCACGAACCTGGCGAACATCCCAAATCGAGAATGCGATCACCGGGGTGAATGAGGCGGACCTTTTGGTCGATTTCCTCAAGTTTATAAACACTTCGGGCGTGAAAGCCCTCTTCTTTAGCTTTCCGCGAATAGCGGTCGAGCTGACTGCGATCTGATCGTCCGGACATGCGCGCAACCTGCTCTTCTCCGGTTTTATCTGCAAGAGAATCGATCACAGTTGTGAGAGAAGTTGTCGTTGAATCTTGCACATCACTCGGATTTTGTGGCGCGCGATGCAGCACAAAAGCTTGTGATTCCTGCGAAATTTCAGATTCCAATGCTTCGCGACGAGTTTGGTAGTTGGCCAATCGATCTTCTCGATTTGGCAAAATCGGACCGTTCACGCTTTCGAGCAAATCACCAGGCCGAGCATCAAGTGGTAAATCTGCAATGTTTACCGAGAGTTCCTCGCCTTCATCGTCGTACAAAACAGCGTACGGCGCTTCAACACGATCAAAACTCAGCATCGACAACAACATGATCAACGAAAACATCACTTCTCCTTCAAATCAGTGAGGCGAAAGCAATCGCTCGGCGTGAGAATCCAAACACCGTCGCAAGGCACTTTTAGGATTTGGGCAGCGTGAAAAATCTCTTGGGCGCACGCACGTTCAACAGGGCTGGGACACGGCTTGTCGTCGGGGCGAATCGACACAATCGAAAACGGCCATTCCAATCGCTCAGGCCAACGCGAGCAAAGTTGCGCAAAAAGCGAGCCTGCCTTGCAGGATTCATTGAGTTCCAAACTGAGCGGCGGCGTGAAAATGCCAATGTTTTTGCACCACGCCACAACCTTGCGCTCACTTGGTCGCACGCAAGCTCGAAGTTGAGCAGCACCTTGCCAATCCACGGGAAACCTCTTTTGAACGTGAAGTAACCAGCGTGAATGCACAAGGCGTGCCAAACGCTAACAGCTTGATTTGATTAAAATTTTAAGAAAATCGCTTTCTAAAAAAGCGTCCGCGGTGTCCAGCAGCGTTCAGATTCTGGACACTTTAATTGGAATGAGAACCGGCAGGATTCGCAGAAACAAAAGGTAAGAGCGACGTGCGAGTCCAATACTGCACGAAACTTTGAATCGCGCTTTCGTCGTCGCTTTCAGGGAACTGAAGCACAGACGACGCACCCAGCTCGTAAGCCAAATCGGACAACTCGGCCGGCAAAGTTTGACGCGTCACAATCACTCGCGGAATGCACTTGTACGGCGTCATTTCCGCAAGCTTTCTCAAGAGATAGGCGTCATTTTCAAACGCCAGATCGCTTGTCAAAATGAAAAGTCCCGGCAATGCTCCCGCGCGGATCTCCAAAAGCGCTTGAACCAACGCTTCAGCATTCGAATCGCGCCGCCAAGTGCATGGCAGCTCAGATTCTTGCACAAAAGCAGCAAACAAGCGTTCGTTCAAAGCAGTGCTGTCTTCACCGACAATCCAAATTTCACGCATGATGATTGCTATTCGAGAGCGTTGTTTTCGTAAACACCTGCGCCACCAACGATTGCATTGGCGTCGCTCACACCACCGACACGCTCAAATGTTGAGAAAGAATCATCGCAGTCCAAGTTACCCATTGCACGAGCGGTGAATCGAGCACCGTCTTCGTTACCTGGACCAATGCCAGTGGTGGTGTATTCGTACCAATACCAGTGATATTCGTCGATCGAGAACATCAGCGCTTGCCACTGCGGTGCAGCCCAACGCTCTTCCCAACTGGCGGGCGCCTGTGAAGAACCAACCGGTGGACAGCGATCGCCCTGCAAACCGCAGCACGGGTTATTACCCGGAACCGGACCTACTGCGAATTCGCCAAGTCCTGGGAATCTGGGCTTAATCGCCTTTCCGAATCGATCAGTATAACCCGCTTCGTAGTAAGCCACGCTGCCATCAAAAAGCTTGCGCAAATTGAGAATTGCCTCAGAAGTTTTGGCTCGACGCACATACTTGGCAAACGCCGGCAACGCCACTGAGGCCAAAACCGCCAGGATCGAAACAACGATCATCAATTCAATCAGCGTAAATCCGCGATTTTGAATGGCTTTTCGAGCGAGCATCGAACAACTCCACAGAACAGGGGTGAGAGCCTAACAGCCTCAGGCAGCCATCGCAAGCTCTTGCCAAGAAAACAACGCGCAAACATTGGGCATAAAAAAAGCCGACCCGAAGGCCGGCTTGTCTCGGAAAACCGAGCGGTTCGAATTAGAACCAGAAGGTCATGCCGAGGTTGGTAGCCCAGTCGAAGAGGCCGATTTCGGTGGCTTCGCCCATGTTACCAAAGTGAGTGCCGAGAGCCGGACCCTTCTCATCGATCATGTTGAAGCCGATACCGGTCTCCAGGTGGATGGAGAGGTTCTTGCTGGCGAACCAGTACAAACGAACCGGAAGGTCGATCGCGATCTGGGTAACGCCATCGGGCTCAGAAGCACCCTTGGGGGTCGCGCCCTTGGCAGAACCGAGAGCGAAACGAGCACCAACGGTCAAAGCAGCATCTTCGCTGCGGATCGCCTGGAAGTGAACGCCCAAGCCAAAGCCGAGTCTGTTGCCCATACCATCGTTGTCCTTCGGGCTGTCGAGGGACATGCCGAAGATACCTTCGAGGTGCAGGTTATCGATGACGCCGTAGTTGATGGCGATACCGTTAACACCGCTGATTGTATCCGTGTAACCGATACCGAGCTTGCCCTTGACGGGAGCGGCGTTGGCGGCAGAAGCAACGAGGCAGAGAGCGGCGAGAGTAAGAAGACCCTTCTTCATAATTTTACTCCATGGCAATGGCGATCCCAGGAAGGGAGCGCAAGTTTCAAACTCAAACAACGCGGGGAATGATAGCGGCTAGGCTGTGCGAGTAAAGCTTTTTCCGCAGTATTTTACTTTTGTTTTGTTTCCGTTGGTACCAAAGAAAGGAAATTTATTGCACCGAGATTTTTGGTCGATGTCTTATCTAAAAAAAAGACAATATTTCAGACAAGTTACAAAAATTAGACAATTTAGATTTGCATTAAACAGTCAAACTTGCACTCACATTTTTCAGGCCGTACAAGCCGCTCCTGCAAGCGAATCGCGAGGCAAAAATGCAGCATGTTCACGAATTAGCCCAAGCGGGCGGCTCATCGTCGGTGGTGGTGATTGGTGCGTTTGACGGTCTTCATCGAGGCCATCAAGCCCTGATTGCGCAGGCGAAAAAAGTAGCACTGCAAAACAACTTACGTTTGGTGCTCGTGACGTTTCGGCCGCATCCGGTACAGCTGCTCGCGCCAAAATTGGCCCCCAAGCTTTTGTGCACGCCAAGCGATATGCGCGATCTTTTTGAAGCAAGCGGCGTAGATACGCTTGTGGAGCAGCCGTTTAACAAAGAATTCTCTCAAACAGAACCAGCTGATTTTATTAATCAAATCCAAAAATTTGCCAACGCACGGCACATCGTTATCGGCTACGACTTCAGCTTTGGGCGCAATCGAAAAGGCTCGCCGCAAGTTTTGCAGTCGCTTGCAGAAAAACAAGGCCTGCAACTGACAGTTGTGCCGCCACAAAGCGTAGAAAATGGACTTGTAGTTTCGAGCACTAAAATTCGTGCGTTTTTGCTCGAAGGCCGCGTGGAAGCTGCAGAATTGGCGCTCGGTCGTCCCTACCATTTAAGTGGTCAAGTGGTGCACGGCGTGGCGCGCGGTCGAACAATGGGATTTCCAACCGCAAATGTGTCGCCCCAAAATGAGCTCATTCCAGAAGACGGCGTGTATGCGTGCTGGCTCGAAGCGCCCGAAATTTTTGAAGTTCCGCGAATGGCGGTGACCAACATCGGTGCAAATCCCACTTTTGGCGACATTCACGATTGCCGCATCGAGTGCCACATCATCGACTGCGAAGGTCCTGTAGATTTATACGACGCTCGCGTGCGCGTGTTTTTTGCACGACGCCTTCGAGGCGAATGTCGCTTTGAAAACATGCAGGCTCTCATGGAGCAAATCGCGAAAGACGTGCAGCAAGCCAAAGAAACTCTGCAAAGCAGAAACCCACCGCGTTGGCCTGTATCATTTTGAAATCATTTAGGAATCCACCAAAATTCTAGCGAGAACCGCTACTCAATTTGACTATATTATATATGTCTCACGTGATGCTTCGCGCGGGCCTGCTTGGTTCGCATATTCAGCGCAGTCTTTCGCCGATTCTGCATCAAGCAGCGGCGGCGCATTTTAACAACCTGGCAAATTACGAACTCTTTGATATTTCGCCAGATTCGCTGTCTCAAAAACTACCGCAGCTCATGGCGAGTGATTTGCACGGTTTTAACGTCACTGCACCATTCAAAGTGGACGTGCTCAACTGGCTTCAAAAAAACGGCCAACTCAGCGAAATTGCGCAGGCTGTTGGTTCTGTTAACACTGTAATTTTAAAAGAGAATCAAAAGCCGCTCGGCGAAAATACCGACGTAGACGGTGTGCGAGCAGCCATTGAACCGTGGATTTTGGCGGGTTCACCTGGTGCGGTGGCGGTCTTAGGCAACGGTGGAGCAGCGAGAGCCGTTCTCTACACTATTCAAAAATTCTCTAAAGAAATTAGAGTGTTATCGCGCAAACAAGATCAAAAATTTGCCGAAAGCTTTGGCGCAACCGCTTATGCCTTAAATGACACAAAATCGTTAAAAGACGTGCAGTTAGTTGTAAACACACTTCCACCTGCAGCCGATGAAATCGCGGTTTCGCTGCTTCAATCACAGCCCATTGCTTCTGATGCATTCGTTCTCGATCTTGGATACGGCGAGCGACCATTGATTGCGCTTGCACAATCGCTTCATTTGCATACGAGCGACGGTTTACGATTTCTTGCTGCACAAGGCGTTTCGTCGTTTTCACTTTGGACACACGAACTTCCGCCGCTTGAAAAAGTGCTGACCTCGCTTCGTTCTGTGCAATTGACAACGCTTCTTAATCACTCTAATTGATTGCGGAATCTTCGATTGGAGAAAGAACATGGCAGAACGCTTAGGCGAACTCCTGGTTCAAGACAATCTCATCAGCCTGGCACAGCTCAAGCAGGCGCAAGACGCGCAGCGAACTTCCGGCGATCGCTTGGCCTACACGCTCACCAAACTCGGCATGGTCGGTGAACGCGATCTGGCTAAATTCCTGAGCAAGCATTACGGCGTTCCCGCGATCAACTTGGACGATTTCCATATCGACGACGAGATCATCCAGCTTATCCCCAGAGAACTCGCCTACCAACACCAAGTCGTACCGATCAACCGCGCGGGTTCGACGCTCATCGTGGCCATGAGCGATCCCTCCAACTTGCACGCCATCGACGACATCAAATTCCACACGAACTACCGTGTTGAAGTGGTGGTCGCGGCCGAAGAAGCCATTCGCCGCACGTTGGAGCGTTACTACGAGCCGCAGCAGAACGAGCAAAATCAATACGACCAAATCATCGACGATTTGGCAGCCGACGCAGTCGAAGTGGCTGAAGCCGAAGCTGAAGAAAACATCGTCGATCTCGAGCGGTCGTCCGAAGATGCGCCAGTCGTTCGCTTGGTGAACTTAATCCTGGTCGACGCCATCAAAAAGCACGTCTCCGATATTCACATCGAGCCTTACGAAAAATCTTTCCGCGTTCGTTACCGCATCGATGGCGTGCTTTACGAAGTGATGCAGCCGCCGCTGAAACTCAAAAACGCCATCACTTCGCGTATTAAAATCATGGCGCAGCTCGACATCGCCGAACGCCGATTGCCGCAAGATGGTCGTATCAAGATCAAGCTGGGCGACGGCAAAGAAATGGACTACCGCGTTTCGGTGCTCCCTTGCCTGTTCGGCGAAAAGATCGTTCTCCGTTTGCTCGACAAGGGCAACCTGCAGCTCGACATGACCAAGCTCGGTTTCGAACCTGCACAGATCGAGCTTTTCAAAGACGCCATTCACAAACCGTACGGCATGGTGCTCGTCACGGGCCCCACGGGTTCCGGCAAAACGACTACGCTGTATTCGGCGCTCTCCGACCTCAACAAAACAACGGAGAACATCTCCACAGCCGAAGACCCGGTCGAATTCAACTTGGCCGGTATCAACCAGGTGCAGATGCACGACGCGATTGGTCTGAACTTCGCAGCCGCTCTGCGTTCATTCCTGCGTCAAGATCCTGACATCATCATGGTGGGCGAGATTCGTGACTACGAAACGGCCGAAATCGCCGTGAAGTCCGCATTGACCGGCCACTTGGTGTTGTCCACGCTGCACACCAACGATGCACCGTCATCGGTTCACCGTTTGCTCAACATGGGTATCGAACCCTTCTTGCTCACGGCCTCGTGCAACGCCATCATGGCGCAACGTCTCGCGCGTCGTATTTGCAAAGACTGCAAAGAAAGCATCAAGGTCGATCCGCAGCAGCTCATTTCGCTCGGCATGTCGCCTGAAGACGCTGAAAAAGCACAAGTCTGCCAAGGCAAGGGATGCAGCACCTGCAACGGCACAGGTTACAAAGGCCGCGTGGCGCTCTACGAAGTCATGTCCTTCAACGATCCGTTGCGCGACCTCATCTTGCAAGGCGCGTCGACCGTTGAACTCAAGCGATTGGCCATGCAGCAAGGCATGCGTACGCTTCGCCAGGTTGCCTTGTCACGTCTCGCAGAAGGCATGACGACCATCTCCGAAGTGGTTCGTTCTTCCGCCGCCGACGGCTGAGCTTGCCATTCAACGACAACTTCTAGGTCGCACGACGCGGCCGTCCTGCACACCTCTGCTCAACCAGTGAGGCCTCATGCCCAGTCTTCACCAACTTTTAACGTTGATGGTCGAAAAAGGCGCATCCGACTTGCACATTACCTGTGGTTCGCCGCCGCAGTTGCGTTTGGACGGCCATCTCATTCCAACCAAATCAGCGCCGTTGTCGCGCGACGATACTGAAGCGCTGTGCTACTCGTTCCTCACCGACGCGCAGCGAAAAAAGTTCGAAGCAGAAAACGAGCTCGATCTCAGCTTTGGTGTCAAAGGACTCTGCCGTTTCCGCGCCAACATCTTCGTGCAGCGCGGTTCCGTCGCGGGAGCCTTCCGTGTCATTCCGACCAAGCTCAGAACCATTGAAGAATTGGGCTTGCCGCCGATTGTTGAAGAGCTCACCACGCGTCACGCAGGCTTGATCTTGGTCACCGGCCAAACGGGTTCCGGCAAGTCAACCACGCTCGCATCCATGGTCGATCGCATCAATCGAGAGGAGCACTTGCACATCCTCACCATCGAAGATCCGATCGAATTCTTGCACCCGCACAAAGCTAGCATTGTGAACCAGCGAGAAGTGGGCGCGGATACATCGAGCTTCAAAAACGCTCTGCGTTACGTTTTGCGCCAAGACCCGGACGTGGTGCTCATTGGTGAGTTGCGCGATCTTGAAACGGTCGAAGCCGCGCTGCAGATCAGCGAAACCGGCCACTTGTGCATGGCAACGCTTCACACCAGCTCGGCGATTCAGTCGATCAACCGTATCATCGACCTCTTTCCGCCACACCAGCACAATCAAGTTCGTGCACAACTCAGCTTCGTGCTCGAAGGCGTCATCACGCAGCAACTCATTCAAAAATCAACAACAGCGGGTCGCGCGCTTGCTGTTGAAATCATGGTGCCCACGCCTGCAATTCGTAACCTCATCCGCGAAGACAAGCTCCACCAGATCTACAGTCAAATGCAGATGGGCCAATCAAAATTCGGCATGGTAACCATGAACCAGTCGCTCTTCAACTTGGTGACTTCCGGCACAATCACGGTCGAAGACGCCATTAGTCGTTCCAATGACATTGAAGAGTTAAAAAACATGCTGCAAGAAGCCGCTCGTAAGCGCTAAGCCACTCGCGAGTCAACTTCTCGCTTCCTCACCTTCAAGCTCGCTTCTTCAAACGCTGTTTCAATTCGCTCGAAACCAATCAAGCGAGTCGAATAAAACCAAGAACGCAACAACAAACGAAAGACCGCATTTCCGCAGGCCACACAAAGTTGCACGTCAAGCGCGCGGCGCGTAAATTCGCGGCCAAATGTCATCTTGGAGAGTTACATGGCACAGTGGATATGGACGGGCAAAGGCCGCAACGGCGAAAGTAAGTCGGGCGTCATTGATGCCCAAAGCGAACAGGATGCACGTGCCCAGCTCAAGCAGCAAAACATCAACTTAGAAAGCATTAAGAAAAAAGGGTTCGAGCTGAAATTGCCTGGACCGCTTGGTGGCAGTGTTAAATCTT
>JAZUEA010000383.1:0-2415 GCA_045639945.1 Myxococcota bacterium | reverse complement strand
GTGGTGTGAGCCGCAGCCGCAGTTGCAGGACTTGTGGCAAGTGCAGGGCTTGCCTTCGTTGCAGCCGCACATGCAATCCGGGCCGCAGTTGCAGGACTTGTGGTGCGAGCCGCAGCCGCAGGACTTGTGGCAAGTGCAGGGCTTACCTTCGTTGCAGCCGCACATGCAATCCGGGCCGCAGTTGCAGGACTTGTGGTGCGAGCCGCAGCCGCAATCCGAGCCGCAGCCGCAGTGGCCGTGATGCATTTCGTGCATGCGGTGCATGCGGTGCATTTCGTGCATGCGGCGCATGTGATGCATTTCGTGCATCGCGGTTTCAAAACCAGCGCGGAAGCCGTCACGGAACGCAGCTTCGTAAGCGGCTTGGTAGCCCGCTTCGTAAGCGTTGTTGATGGCGTCGTCGTCGCAGTTGCAGGACTTACCTTCGTTGCAACCGCAATCGCAGTCGGAATCGCAGTCGCAGGTCTTCTTGGTTCTGCAAGTGCCGCCGCAAGTGCAGGGCTTGCCTTCGTTGCAGCCGCAGTCGCAGTCGGGACCGCAGTCGCAAGTCTTTTCAACAACGGTTTGCTCGCAATTACACTCAACGATTGCTTGATCGTTCTTCTTAGAAGATTCGCACATATGCCCCTCACTTTGGTTGGAGTGGAAGTTAGGGAAATTCCTAAAGCTTTTCTCCAACTGTTTGACTAGTCTACTTGAGCAAGACGACAATTTCAAGATTGGTGCTCATAAAATTGAAAGGTGATAGCTTTCAAAATCAGAGCGTTCGCCTCATTAAATGCAAATAAAGGAATTTCTGTTCCCAAAAGTGCGAAAAAATTTACGCACTTCCGAAAATTTTTTAACGCGAGGAATGCAGAAAGAATAGCGTGCGGATTTTAAAGAGGATTTACGGCTGGCAAAGTGCGCGGCTGGCTTGGTCGTTCGCGTAAGACGGGCAAAGGCGACAGTCCAGAACTTGGTTGTCGGTGCCAACTTGCATGGGGCAATTCGGCTCTTCCACGCTGTCAGAAGGGGCCAAGCAATTTGGCTGCTTCTGGGCGCTCAAATCGATGGCGTCGGCCGGGTAATTGATGAGGCAACCGCTGCAGATTTCGAGCGGGAACGAGTAGGTCTCGGTTTCAACTTCGTTGCCGTCAAGCGTTTCGCCTTTGATCGAGAAGCTGATGGTCACATCTGCTGAGCCGGTGGTTGCCGAGAAGCTGGAGCCCAAAATCGTTTGGAAATTTGCTTCACGAATCTGCTTGATGAGCTCTGAAGAGAGGATGTTGAAGCCCACGACAGAGTGCGACTGAACCGGAATGGTGCCGCTGATTTTTTGCGTGAAGCTTGTGGTATCCAGGCCCTCAATCTCGCCCTTGATGGAGTAGTTGACTTCTTTCAGCCGAACGGCGTGCGTGTCCTGACGACCGTCGCTGTCGCTGTAACCTTTGGCGTTCGTCAGGTCGATCATGTTGTTCGAGACGAGCGGGTAGAGTGTGTAGCGACGAGCAATTGCAACGTCCACGATGCCGCGCGTCATGAATTCAGATTCGGATGTGCTAACGGTGCAGTTCGAGCCCAATGGCTGAATTTGCACGATGGTGAGTGAGGTTTCGGGATTGTCGCATCCAGCGGTGAGGCCCGTGAGGGCGCAAGCTCCGAGGAATGCAGCACCAGCGCGAAGGCTTTGGAAACGGGTGTAGATGGAGCGCGTCTTCATCACCATCACCTCTACATTGCGAGTGAATTTTCTTTTGTAAAATCAGGGAAGTACAAATTTGAAAACTTGGCCGCGAGTTCTGCTGCCACATCTTCTGGCGATCGATTTTCGGTTGAAACCTTCAAATCTGCATCGTCGTAAATAGCGCGGCGAGTTTGAAGCAGCGCCTGTGCCGCTTCGAGCGGATGGTCGACCAAAAGCAGGGGACGCGGCGTTTGGTCGTTTTGTAGCCGTTCAAGCAAAGTTGAAACTTCAGCTTCGAGCGTAATCAAAGAGCCGGCAGCGCGAATGGTTGCACGTTGATGGTCGTTGCACACCGTTCCGCCACCCAATGAAATGACAGCATCTAAATCAGAAAGCTCGCGCAAAACTTCATTTAAAACGCGGGTTTCCGTTGAACGAAACGTCTCTTTCTTAAACAGCGCAGGAATCGAGCAGCCGCTGCGTGTTTCGATCTCGCGGTCTAAGTCAACGAATTGGACGCCAAGCAAGTGGGCCAAAATTTGACCCACCGTTGACTTGCCGACGCCCATAAATCCGCTGAGGAAGAGTTTCATGAAGCTCAGTTCTCCGAGGTGCGAACGGTGGAAGCTGAGCGGTTGACGATGCGCGGAGTGACGAAGATCAAAAGCTCGGTGCGACGGTCGCTTTCCATGTGGTTGCGGAACAAGGCGCCCAAGATCGGGATGGACGCGAAGAACGGCACGCCCGAG
>JAZUEA010000382.1:0-4575 GCA_045639945.1 Myxococcota bacterium | reverse complement strand
TCCGACTTGAAAACGGCGGACTTACAGATTTCTAAGCCTGTTGTTTCTGCACCTGTCGTGGCTCCGGCTGAAGTTGTAAAGATCCAACTGCCAACCGATTTGTCGGAAGCGAACTTCTCGGCCGACGCCAAATCAAGCGCGCCAGCCCAAACCGAACTTGGTTTTTCCGACGCACCGATTCCTCAGGCTCCTCAGGCGGCCCAAAACTTGGCCGAGCAGGTCATGCCGCCCGAAACGGTCATCGAGCAATCCCCTGCTCAAAACCAGTCGGAACCCAAGTACAACATCCCGGAATCACTGGCTTTACCGGAATACGACGAAAAGCCGGCGGTCGACGAAAGTCCCAAACTGCCCGAACTCAAGGTGCCTGAGCCGCTGATCAAAGAAGAGCCGAAGAAAGACATTTACAGCACCATCAGCTTGGCGCCGGCTTCGCCTGTTTACGCTGCGCCGCTTGATCCCAGCAAAGTTCACGGCGCGCGTCGCGTTCACGGCGAAGAAAAATCTAATGTTTTTCTTTACGTCATTATTGGCGCGGCCCTTTTGGGCGCTGGTATCGCCGCTGCGTTCTTCCTGCTCTAATTTCTAAGCTACTGATTTTATTCAGTTTCTCTTACAAAAAAGCCGCGAACTCGTTCTGAGCCGCGGCTTTTTTGATGATCTGCAAACAACAATTAAAGCGCGAGCAGGCGATTCAAATCGGTTTCGAGTGAAGCGGGCACATCTGCGGGGCCACCAACGGCAGCTAAATAGCTCACCTCATTTTTGCAGTGCGAGCGAATCGATATCGGCCAAACGCGAAGCGGCAAGCCATTGGTGAGATGGCAGCAAAGACTTTCACGCTGATTCGAACGCGCATAAAGCGGTGCTAAAGCAGCCAACGCTTCCGTGTCCAATCCACCAGGACTGTGCGCGAGCAACAAACCATCGCGATCAGCCAGCGCCAAAGCAGCGTATCCCGCGCGCTGAGCTAAGTAATCGAGAAAATAACGCAAAGCGACCGGCCTGGATTCGCTGCGACGCTGACGGCGTTCGATCATGTGGACCTCCTGCACCATGTAGGGAAACATAAGATAATGTGAGTGCAGCAGATCTGCAAATTCACGTGAGATAAAAAATTACACACATAAAAATCGTCAGCGATTCAGGAGAGAAACGAGAAGTTTTCGGATTTTTAAAGGATTTTTAGAAGAGATTATTCTGCGGATTTCTCAACGACAGGCAAAGCGATGGCATCGTCCAACAACAAATCGGGAATGCCATCCCAAACAGGGTAGAAGTTGGTGGCTCCTTCTGCGGCGAGACCGGCTTCAATTGCGCGCTCGACCACACGACCGGTGCGGTTTTTACAACGCTTTTCGGCAATCTCAGCATTCACAGCAGCAATCACATCATCTGCAACCAAGGCCAGGGGAGCGTGCGTCTCTGGACAAACCAAAAGAGCGAGCAGTTTCGGGTCCATTCAAAAATCCTTTCAAGAAAGTCTTAATTTGCGCCCAATTGAGCAAGCTGGCAACCGTCTTGATCTTCACCTACACCAGAATACAATGCGACTTCTATGCTCAAAAGGAGGATTTATGGCTGAAGCAGCCCGAACCGAAAGGCGAAAAGGTGAAGAAATTCGCGCACTTGAGGTTCCCAGGCGCAGAGCAGAAGACCGCAAAACCGATGCGCTTCGCAGTGAGGTATTAGGCATTGCCGTCCTCGCCGTCAGTCTCTGTCTCTTCCTCGCCCTTGTTTCGTTTCATGCTGAGGACTTGCAGGAACGCCCCGCCAACACACTGAACTGGATTGGCCCAGTTGGCGCCAAGCTCGCTGACAGCGTGCTCAGTTTTCTAGGAATTGCGGGCTTCTTGCTGCCTGTCACGCTCACCATTCCGGGCGTTTGTTTCTTTTTTGGCAAGCGCATGCGCATTCGACTCATCGATGCCATCGCCTGGCCGATTCTCATCTGCATTTCCGCTTGTTTAATGCATCTTTGGCTGAGCGGCGCGGTCGTTTTGGACCACTCCGTCGGCGGTCTTTGCGGCACTTACGGCGCGGAAATTCTCTGTGCGCTCTTTGGTCACACCGGTGCCTATATTTTGCTCTACTCGATCGCCGTACTGTTGCTCATTTTGACCACGCGAAAGAGCATGCGTGAATTGATCAGCCCCATCACAAACGCGTTTGCCTCTGTGGGGCGCAAAATCAAAGCCGCATTTTGCTCGCTCGGTGCGCGGATCTCCGGATTTTTTGCAGGCATCAAAGAACGCCGCAAACAAAAACGCGAAGAAGCGGTTACCGCACAACTCGAATCGTCGATCATTGACGTTGATTTTATTGAAGAAACACCGCCGCTCGCTTTGGATGCACCCGCTCAGCGCTCGTCAAAAGAGAAGTCGCCTAAGTCCTCAAGAAAAAAGAAGAAAGAACCAGAAGCGCCGCAACCTGCTGCATCCGTTGAATGGTCTGGCCCATCGCCGATTGAATCCGACGCCTACGTTTTGGGCAATCGCTTGAGCGTGCGTGACGAGGATCAAACCACCGACCAGCCGCCGGAATTCGACGACTTTCCTGCTTCTGATTATGACGACGAGGATTACAACGATTCCGACACGGTGATCGCGCCCAGCTTGGCAGCGCGCAACTCGATGAGCGCACAACCGGTTGTGTTCCAGCGAGCCGCCGATCCAAAACCTGCGAAACAAGCAGAATCGCCGAAAAACGTTTTCAAATCCGCATCAAACGAAAACGACTACGAATTGCCGAGCGTGGAACTCCTCAACGAGCTCAAAAACGAACGCGTCGAAGTCGATCCCGAATTTTTGCAGCTTCAGGCGGAGCGCCTCACGCACGCGCTCGAAAACTTCCGCATCGGTGGCCAAGTTACGGAAATTCATCCCGGCCCAGTCGTCACGATGTTCGAGTTCAAGCCGCAAGATGGCGTGCGCGTAAGCAAAATCGCGAGTCTGGCCGATGATTTGGCGATGGCCCTTCACGCGGTCAAAGTGCGTATCGAGGCGCCGATTCCCGGCAAGGGCGTGGTTGGTTTTGAAGTTCCGAACGAAACGCGTGAAATGGTGTACTTGCGCGAAATTCTTGAGTCGGACGGCTTCCACGACAGCAAACACGCGCTACCTCTCGCACTCGGCAAAGATATCGCCGGCATGCCCATGGTCACGGATCTCGCGAAAATGCCTCACCTTTTGGTTGCTGGTACCACAGGTTCCGGTAAATCGGTGGGCGTCAACGGCATGATCGTGAGCTTGCTCTTCCGGTACAGCCCCGAAGATGTGCGTTTCATCATGATCGACCCGAAGATGCTGGAACTCAGTATTTACGAGGATATTCCGCATCTTTTGCTGCCCGTCGTCACCGATCCCAAGAAAGCCGCGATGTCGCTCAAATGGGTCATCGACGAAATGGAACGCCGCTACGAACTCATGAAGAACGCCGGCGTGCGCGAACTGAAAAACTTCAACCGCAAAGTCGCAGAAGCAGAAGCCGCCGGAACACATTTGGTTCTTGCTGGCGAAACCGGCGAAATTGCTGAACATTTACCGTACATCGTTGTCGTCATCGACGAATTCGCCGATTTAATGATGGTCGCAGGCAAAGAAATCGAACACTGCGTCATGCGACTCGCCCAAAAAGCACGTGCCGCCGGCATTCACCTCATCTTGGCGACGCAGCGTCCTTCCGTGGACGTCATCACCGGCGTTATCAAAGCTAACTTCCCAACCCGTATGGCTTTCCAGGTATCTTCGGGTACAGACAGCCGCACAATTTTGAACCAACCCGGAGCAGAAAACCTGCTCGGCAAGGGCGACATGCTCTTCATTCCACCAGGAACGTCGCGCCTTAGCCGCGTGCACGGTGCGTTCATTTCCGACGATGAAATTCACGCCGTTGTGTCGTTTATCCAATCGCAGCGCGAACCGAATTATCTTGATGAGTCGCAGGTTTACGCCGATCCAGATGCGCAAAACGAGGACAATGCCAAGGACTCAAAGGACGATAAAGTCGACGAACGCTACGAAGAAGCGGTTCGTTTGGTCGCTCACGACGGCAAAGCCAGCGCCAGCCACCTGCAACGCCGCATGGGATTGGGCTATGGCCGAGCCGCTCGTCTGCTGGACCAAATGGAGCACGACGGCCTCATCGGACCCGCCAACGGTTCCAAGAGCCGCGTGATCCACAAAGATTCCATCGCGCAATTGGTTGAAGCATGGGATCAAGGCTATAGCGCCTAAATCTTTATTTTCCGCATACTTAACCCCTTCCCTGCCCTGCTCTTCCCCTTTTCAAAAATTCACAAAAATCGCAGCAGCGCAATGAGCGCGCGAGCACTTGCGAAAGCAAATCACGTGCAGCTGACTGACATCGTTCAGCGTTTCGTTCGCCTTGCTTTCTCGGGACTTAAACGGCGTAGATCAGCAATCGGCTACAAGCTGCGAGAAGTTCTACAAACACGGCATTGCTTGCAGAAGCAGCAATTGGTGAAGTTCGTGATGCGGAGAATTTGAAGAGTGAGAAAAACAAAAAGCCCAGCGGTTTTCACCGTTGGGCTTTTTGCGGGGTTGACGGGACTTG
>JAZUEA010000381.1:0-3573 GCA_045639945.1 Myxococcota bacterium | reverse complement strand
GTTGCATTCGGTCGTAATGGGAGTGACGGTTACGTTGACAGCCGGAGCGAGAGTGGGGATTTCAGCGTCGCTGCTGTAGTCCAAGAACAAGAAGTAGGTTCCCGTTGCGAGTGAATCGTAGTGCACGCTTCGAGCGGGATTTTTGGTGCAGCCCAGTTCTGGACGAGCATTTTCGCAGGTTTCGCGCAGGTAAATGGCGCCTGGGAAAGTTTCGCCGTTCGCCGTTTCGATGCTGACATCGATGTCGGCCGGTTCGTCCAATGTGACAGCGATGATGTACTCCGGGCCAGAGTTAGCAAGGCAGGAGCCGCTTGCGTTGCTGGGCGCGTTTTCGGAGACCACCGCGTTGATGGAAGCGGTTTGGTGGATTTCAGTGATAGCGGTCGGCCGGAAATTGCAGAGGTAGGCTTCGCGCATGCCGCCCGCGGCTTCGCATTCTGGATCGTTCGGGTAGTCGACCAAGCCGTCGCCGTCGTTGTCGTAACCATCGGCGCATTCAGGCAAAACGTCGGGATCGATTTCGCTCGTGTCGTACGGACCAGTGCAGCCGGGATCCATCAAATCGATGAGGCCGTCGCCGTCGTTGTCGCGACCATCGCGGCAGGCTTGAAGTGCAGCGCCTTCGGAGGTGATTCGGAAGTTGCTGCCGCGAGCAGCGTTGTTGCCGGCGTCCACGATCAAAACGTATTCGCCGGGTTCAACCTCGTTCATTTCAATGGTTGTGCCGGCAGAGCTTCGGTTGCAGGCGAGATCGGTGCCGTCGCAGTCTTTTCGGAAGTAGAGAACGGTTGCGCCCGTGGTTTCGGGGTGATCGCTCGTGAAGACTAAGCTCGAAATGTGTTCGGTGACTGTGTACTTAAGCAGGACTTCCCCGCCAGCGCCGCCACCGCAACTTCCCAAAAATTCAGAGTTTGCGTTGGGCAAAACGCCATCGTAGTAGCCGTCGCGGTCAAGTGCTGCGTTCAAATCCACAACGGCGTGACCCACGCAAATGGGGTCCACTTCGTCGTCATCCTCTTCTGATTCGCAGCCAGGATCGGCAGGGAAGTCGATCAATCCATCGTGATCGTTGTCCACCCCGTCGCTGCAAGCGTACGTGATTTCGGCATCGACAACGCCTTGATCCACGAGAACTTCTGCATCCAACGGAGCTGCGTCGACTTCAGCATCAGGCACGCTGGCATCCGGCAGCGGCGCTGGAACGTGCGCATCGACTTCTTCAACGGAAGAATCGCGGAGTTGGATTTCAGGTTCGGTTGAGCCGCTGGAATCGTCATCGCAAGCCGCCGCAAAGGCTGCAAGCGCGAGCCAAATAAGATGGCGTTTTGTAGACATGTATTCTCCCAAAAAGGTCAAACAAAAAAGGCGGTATTATCGCGCACTTGGGAGGTTTTGTCGAGGGAAGGAAGTCGCCCCTAAATCGGCGCCAATTTGAGAGATTTGAGAGAAATTAAAAAGCCCTCTTACCTAGACAAACTCACAAATTAGCGAGTTTGTTTAAAAGCAAGAGGGCCACGAAGAGGAGGTGACGCGAAATCTAACAAATTAAATCGAGTCGTCAAGCATTTCTTGAAGCTGAGCTTCAATATTTCGCGGCATGCCGACGATTTTGTTTACGACGAAGCCATTTTTGAAAAGAAGAACGGTCGGAACGCTCATGACTTCGTACTCGGTTGCGAGTTCGGGGCAGTCGTCAACGTTGAGTTTGGCGATTTTTACTCGGCCGGCGTAGCGATCGGCGATGGCTTCAAGCTTGGTGCCCAGCATGCGGCAAGGTCCACACCACGGCGCCCAAAAATCGATGAGAACGGGTTCGGTGGCGTCTAGAACTTCTTTTTGAAAAGAATCGTCGGTGAGGTTGATGCAGGACATTCGAAAACTCCTTAAATCCTCGTGACTTAAAATGGCTGACTGCAAATCTCAGAAAACGGTGCGGCGTAAGTTGATGTTTACGACCAAACCCATTGCGGCCAGGATCGTGAGTACCGACGTGCCGCCATAACTGAGCAGCGGCAGCGTAACACCGGTCACGGGCAACAAGTTGAGCACCATACCCATGTTCATGATGACTTGCCAGAAAATCAGAGCGGCGACACCAACGGCGACGTGACCTGCAAATCGATCGCGAGCCAAGGCGGCGCTGCGCAAAGCATTCAAAATGAGCGCCAGGTAAAGTCCAAGCACAATGACGCCGCCCACAAAACCGTGTTCTTCCGCGAGGTTAGCGAACGCGAAGTCCGTGTGGCTCTCGGGCAAAAATCCGCCGGCGACTTGTGTGCCTTCAGAGTGACCTTTGCCAAACAACTGGCCAGAACCCACTGCGACGCGGGATTGTTGTGCGTGCCAACCAGAACCCAGTCGATCTGCTCGGCCGTCTATGAGCGTTAAAATGCGGTCGCGCTGGTAATCGCGCAGACCAAAGCTCCACATCAGCGGCGCCGCGCAAATACCGATGACCAAAATGAAAACCAGCGTTCGCCGCTCAAATTTTTCGTATGCCAGCATGGAACAGCTGATGAACAAAACCATGAGCGTGTGGCCCAAGTCGGGTTCTTGCAAAATCAAAATCATGGGCACGCCAATGATGCCCGCTACTGGCAGTAGGTCTTTGAGCGTGTAGCCACCTGGTCGATTGGTTTTTTGGAACCAACTTGCGAGCGTCAAAATCACTGCTATTTTTGCAAGTTCTGAAGGTTGGAAGCCCATGAGTCCCAAGTCGAGCCAGCGCTTGGAACCGTTGATTTCTTTGCCCAAGATCAAAACCATGATCAGGGCCAAAACGACGCTGCCGTAGAAAATGGGCACAAATCGCTGCAAGTTTCGGTAATCGACCATTGCGACGCCGAACATGAGCACCAAACCCACGCCGATGAATCGCAGCTGATCGATGTAATAGGCGCGGCCTGTTCCACGTGCAGACGAGTGCAAGTTGTAAACGGAGATCGCGGCGAGTGCGAGGACTAGACCAATTTGTAGCCAGTCCACGCGCTTAAAAAAGCTTGTGCGCGCTGTTGTTGGAGCGTTCATGTAGGAAATTAACGGCGCCTGCCTCGGCGAGTAGGCACGACGTGCGGAATGTACTCGGCCTGTGTTGAGAAGACCGGTTCAATGCGTTGGTGGTAGCCTTCGAGGATGTTGCGAGCGATAGGCGCTGCGTCTTTGCCGCCGCCGCCGCCGTGTTCCAAGAAAACAACGACAGCAAGGCGTGGCGATTCGGCGGGCGCAAATCCTGCAAACCAAGCGTGGTCACGATCTTTGAAGCGCTTTACGCTTTCGGTCAGTGGACCGCGTTGAATGGTTCGAACCTGTGCTGTGCCGGTTTTACCCGCAACGGTAACACCTGGAATCGCAGCCAAGTGACCTGTGCCGTGGTCGGGATCATTCACCACTGCTTCCAAACCAGCGATGATGTTGGCGATGTGTTCCGGCGAGGCGTTCAAAGTGCCGCGAATTTCAGGCTCGTAGCGAGTAACCTCGGTGCCGTCTTCGCTTAAAATGCGCGAAACGATGCGCGGCATGAAAACTGTGCCACCATTGGCGAGCGCCGAGAATGCAACTGCCATTTGGAGCGGG
>JAZUEA010000380.1:0-3615 GCA_045639945.1 Myxococcota bacterium | reverse complement strand
GACGTGGAGTACGTCGCCAATGCTTGCTGGTTGCCAGCGATTTGGTAGAGCGCCTTCGGAACCAACTCAGAGTTCTGAACGGTGTTAACCAACTCAACGCGAATCTCGACGGCGCGCTCAATATTCTTTTCACGCTCGTAGTTCAATGCCGCGTTGTAGTAAGCCTTGTCGACCAAATCGGAATCCGGATACGACTTGGCATAGCGATAGAAGCAACGACCAGCGCCCAGGTAATCTTTCTTGGTTTCGAAAGCAGAGCAACGCTTGAAACTCGCCTGGCGCTTGAACGCCTGCAATTCGCTATTGAACTTGGCGTCACGTTGCGCGGTGTAGATCGTCAAGAACGTTTCAACCTCAGCATTGAAGCTGTCGTAGTCCATTGTGAGGTTGTAGGTATCGAGCAACAAGTTCGCAGCGAAAATCGCGTTTTCGTTGTTCGAGTGCTGTTCCGAAATGTTCTTGAAGATCGGAATCGCTTTATCGAAGTGGTTGGTATCGTAGTAAAGCTTGGCGGCTGCATACTGCAAGTCGATGAGCTCGTCGCCTTCCTTCACATACTTCGAATAAAGCTCGATGGCAGCCAAGTAACGCGCCTGATTGTGCGACAATTCCTTGGGTTGCGGAATCGTGGCTTCTTCGCCCTCAGAGAGCATGGCATCTGCCTTTTGCTCTTTCTTAGGACCTTTACGACCAGCCTTTTTGTCTGCAGCTTTTTGAGCTTCAAGCGCGGCGTTTTCTTCGGCCACCAACAGGTTTTGGTAGCACGCAACCATGTTGTAAGCCGCTGCTTCAGTGGCCTCACCGTTCGGATTCACCACAAGCATTTGCTCGTAGTACTTCGCAGAAGGTTCGTAACGCTGAAGGTTGAAGTTCAAGTTCGCAGTGTTGAACAGCGCCACGTACAGGTTCGGGCTATCCGGGAAAGTCTCCAAATAGCTCGTGTACAAATCGAGAGCGCTTTCGTAGTCCTTTTTGGAACGAACCTTAGGACCGTTGGCTTCTCCCAATTTTTCAGCGATGCGTTCAGCCTGGGCATAGCGTTCTTCGGCCAACTTGCGCAGCATGGCTTCAATGACAGCCTGGTCTGCAGCCACTTGGCCCGGTTCTGCATCGGGCAATTCCTTGCCGGAGCGCCACAAATTCGCCAACTTTTGAATATCTTGAACAGCCGGCGCCGCGTCGCTTTCGAGCGTAGCGTTCTGAACGATACGAATCTGGAAACCGACCGCTTTATAAGTGTTCGGGTAGTGCTTGATCAGCTCACGGTAAAGCGCGTTCGAGGACTTCACCTGGCCTGTATCAGCGTATTTACCCGCAAGCGTGGTGGCAAAGTTCAAGTAATCATCGGGTGCAAGTTTTTTGTAAAACTCGATGATGTGCTTTGGCGTGTCTTGCAGGTTCACGTACACCATAACGGTGTCGTTGAGCGCTTCTTTTTTACGCGTCAAACGCGTCTTAGAAGCCTGCGTGCCCAGCGAATTCGCGTGGTTAATAACCGCCACGAAAGTATCGAGAGCTTCGAGATACTGCTGCTTGTTGAACTGGCACCAACCGACCTTGTGCAACGCAAAGTTGTACATGGGCGATTCGCGGTAATCGGTGGTCACTTTCTCATAGAACTTGAGCGCCGAATCGACATCGTTGTCCGCGAAGTAGAGCTCGCCCATGTTGTAGAGCGCGTCCGGAACGTTCGGTGAATCGGGGTGGTTCTGAATGAGATAAATGTAGAACTTACGAGCACTTTCGCGATCGCCTTTTTGCTGGTAGTCAAAACCCAAGGCGTAAAGCACGCGGTCGATGTTCTCGTAATCCGGGTAAGTGCGAACGATGAACTGGTAGATCTTGCGGGCCTGCTCGCCATCGGTCTGGTCGATTTCGGCCAAACGTGCATCGAACTTTTCTTTGCACGCATCCAGCGCAGCATCGTTATCACCGGCAGCCTGAAGGCAAGCAACGTTGTCATCACCAGCCTTCACTTCGGCGTTTGAAGCACGCTTCCAGTAAAGCTCGGACAAGCGGAAATAAAGCTCAGGCTTTTTCGGATCGTTGTCAGGCGTTGTTTGAATCAGGCGCTGAAGACCGCGAAATACTTCTTCGCTTTTTTGCTCCAGCTGGGAATCCTGAGCAACGGAGAGTGCAGGTGCACCAACTCCCAAGAGAGCAGCGCCGAATGCTGCACCCCGCATCACACCTTTGATCATCGACCGCACTCCGACTTAATCGTGTAAAGGTAATAGCCGAGCTCATCGCGCCAATACTCGCCGGTGAACGGCCAGTAAATGTGCTCGTCATCGCCCGTTTCATAAGCAGGCCCCGTCTTGTTCGGACGGTTCACGAAGCCCGCGCCGCGCAACTGGTTTTCAAGGCCAGCTTCCTCAGCGCTCAAAATTTCGAATTCAATCTTCAGAGCCTGACCAATCAAGTTGTTCAACTCGTCTACAACGCCCTGAAGTCGAGCCTGGGTCAACGAACCAGCTTCAGAAACACCGTAAGAGCGAACGAACTCGATTTCCTGAAGGATTTCGCTGGCAAGCTGGCTCTGCGACCAAGACGACTTAGACTGGCGAATGAGCGCAGACTCGCGATCCAGTTCACGCATGTAGGCGTTCAAACGCTTGAGCTTGGTGTCCTGGAAGGCCGCGTTCAAAATCTGATCGGCGAGCGGATTGGTGCTGGTACCAGCGTCCTGCAACTTGTTGAGGAACATATAAAGTTCGACCGGATCTTGGAAAGAATCCAAGTAGCCCTGGATTTCGTTCTTCAAAGGCTCATACGTCAAGCGGAAGTCGGTAATGGCTTCACGCGCCTTGGCGTAGTTGCAGTTGGAGTAGAAAATCACGGCCTTCAAGATACCGGCTTCCGGCACGTACTCATCGGAGAAGAATGAAGAACCGAGCGTAAGCAAGTTGCCCAGCGCCTTCTCGTGATTGTTCATGCGGAAGAAGGTCCAGCTCGCTTCAAACAAAGCGCTCAGCCAGTGAACGCTATCGAGCGGCACGCGATCATAGAACTTAACCGCGTTGTCGAACTGACCCAAACCGAACAAGATACGAGCAATATTCAGCGTGCCTAAGTCGCTGAAATACTTCATATCTTCGCTCATTTCGCTCTTGGACTTAGCCGCACGGTTTAAGTCTTCATAAATCGAAATGGCAGGCTTGGGCTTGTTTTGACGAGTGAGCGTCATGCCCTCAAGGAACTTGGCCTTGGGATAGTAACGGCTGTCCTCGCCCACTTGGCGCAGGTAAGTCAGCGCATCTTCGAAGTTCTGCTGTTGGTAGTGGTACTGACCAATCAGGAACGCGAGCTCAGAGCGGAAGTCTGCCGGGCAGTCTTCGGGACGGTACTTGACGATTTTTTCAAGCATCGTCGCGTCACCGGAGATTTTACGCGACAAATAGTAAAGCCATTTGCACGTTGCGCGGTAGTAACGGTGATCTGGTCCCGCTTCAACGACTCGGCCGAAATAGGTCATGGAAGCCTGGTAAAGGCCGAGACGATAAAGGGTTTTGCCCAAGGAATACTCAGACTTTTGCTCCGCTGGGGAAACCGCGACTTCGTTGCGGCTCACGATGCGGTGAAGAATCAAACTCGCTCGCAAAAAGTCTTTGCGGG
>JAZUEA010000379.1:0-19083 GCA_045639945.1 Myxococcota bacterium | reverse complement strand
GCCCTCGCTTTGGGTTTATGCTCGACCGCCTCGCGCCGCTTGCTCCGTCAGCAGACGAGCTTGCGCAAGCCGAAGCAGAACACATGGCTGAATTGGGCCGCATTCTAGACGAACGCTTAAAGAATGTGCCGAAAACCATTCTTCGTCCCGCGCCCGATCGTCGAACGCTTCGCCGCTTAGCCGAACTTCGCAGTCAAGAAACGAGCACGATCGATGCCGAGGATTGCGACGAATTCGACAACGATTTTGATGACAATGAACCAGACGACCTCGACCTCGCCTAACAAGGAGAAGTTTTGAGTCCTAAAAATACAGACGACACGCAATCTTCGAATCGCGAGCGAGCCATTGGCCTCGCCATCAGCGCGATTGAGAAGCAGTTTGGCAAGGGCGCCATCATGCGCCTTAACCAAGAAGAAACGCTGCAAGCTGATGTACCTGTCATTCCATCAGGTGCTCTCAGCCTTGATATCGCTTTAGGTATCGGTGGTTACGCGCGCGGCCGTATCATTGAAATTTACGGTCCTGAATCCAGCGGTAAAACCACCCTCACCTTGCACGCTGTTGCGGCGGCTCAGCGTTTGGGCGGAGTAGCGGCTTTCGTCGATGCAGAGCACGCGCTCGATGTCACCTATGCTCGCAAGCTCGGCGTCAACACCGACGATCTCTTGATCTCGCAGCCCGACACCGGCGAACAAGCCCTTGAAATTGCAGACACTTTGGTTCGCTCCGGCGCCATTGATGTGGTCGTGGTTGACTCCGTCGCAGCTTTGGTCCCCAAGGCCGAACTCGAAGGCGACATGGGCGACTCACACGTTGGTTTGCAAGCGCGCTTAATGTCGCAAGCTCTCCGCAAGCTTACCGGCAGCATCAACCGTAGCCGTTGCTGCGTGTTCTTCATCAACCAAATCCGCATGAAGATCGGCGTCATGTTCGGCTCACCCGAAACCACCACCGGTGGTAACGCCTTGAAATTCTACGCTTCTCAGCGCATCGACATCCGTCGCATCGGCGCCATTAAGGCCGGCGAAGAAGTCATCGGCAACCGCACCCGCTGCAAAGTCGTCAAAAACAAGCTTGCACCGCCGTTCCGCGAGGCCGAATTCGACATCATGTTTGGCGAAGGCGTTTCTCGCGCGGGTGACGTGCTCGATTTGGGCGCTGAAGCCGACATTGTCGCGAAGTCGGGCGCTTGGTACAGCTACAACGGCGAACGCATCGGCCAAGGCCGCGAAAACGCTAAGAAATATCTGCAAGAGCACCCGGACATGCTCGAAGCCATCGAGAACCAATTGCTCGAAAAGCACGGCATCGTCCGCTCACTCTCTGCGAACGCTCCCGTAAGCGATACCCTCCTTTAATTTTTCATTTCTCACACAAACTTCCCATCAACCAGCGCGCACAACCGCCTTCCTCTGATTGCTCCAAAGTGTTGAAGCATCGGAGAAAATCGATGTGCCGCTCTGAAGCGAATCTCTCGAGCCTAAAAAGCACTGATAAAATCAGTACTTAAAGATTTCGCATCAAAACAAAATACGCCGCAGACCAAGCGCAGCAGAGAGACGTGAAGCTACCCGACTAAACCAAGCGCTGGGCAGCAAACCTACTAATTTCTTTAGATTTTCAGCTGAGATTTCAGTTGAATTTGGGACCGTGGTTTACCACGTCGGCAGGACACTTATCGGCAAAGCGTGTAAAGTTCGCAATGTACAGCGCTGCCAGCTCTTTTTCGGCGCGTTCGAAAGCAGCGGCGTCTTTCCAAGCATGCTTGGGATCTAAAATTTCGGAAGGCACGCCTGGACACAAAGTCGGCACCTCAAAACCAAAAATCGGATCTCGGTGATACGTCACCTTATCGAGTGCGCCACTTAAAGCCGCATCCAAAAGTGCGCGCGTGTATCGAATGGAAATTCGATGACCGCAGCCAATGCCTCCGCCCTGCCAACCCGTGTTCAAAAGCCAGCAAGTTGCGCCTTTTTCCAAGCGTTTTTGGAGCATTCTGGCGTAACGATACGGCGGATAAACCATGAACGGCGCGCCAAAGCAGGCCGAAAAAGTCGCTTGCGGCGAAGAGCACAGCCCAACTTCCGTACCTGCAACCTTAGACGTGTAACCCGAAATAAAGTGGTAAACGCTCTGCTCCGGCGTCAAACGCGCGATTGGCGGCAAGACTCCAAGCGCATCACAAGTGAGCAAGACTACGTGACGCGGTGTTGATTTTACCAAACGCTCAGGCACAAAATTTTGAATAAAATCAATCGGGTACGATGCTCTTGTGTTTTCAGTAATCGAAGCATCGTCCAAATCAATTGCTCGCGTTTCTGGATCGAAAACCACATTTTCCAGAATCGTGCCGAAACGCTTGGTTGTTGCGTAAATATCGGGCTCGGCTTCTGCGCTCAGGCGAATCACTTTGGCGTAGCAGCCATTTTCAAAGTTGAACGTGCTGTCGCTGGACCAACCGTGCTCGTCGTCGCCGATGAGTCTGCGCTTCGGATCGGCTGAAAGCGTGGTTTTGCCAGTTCCAGAAAGTCCAAAGAAAATCGCGACTTCGCCGTTTTCGCCCACATTTGCGGAACAATGCATCGGCAAAATATCTTTGAGCGGCAACAAATAATTTAGCACGGTGAACACGGTTTTCTTGAGTTCACCCGAATAAGCTGTGCCGCAAATTAGAGCCGTACGCGCCGAGAAATTCAGCACAATTGCCGTTTTTGAACGAGTACCATCAATGCACGGATCAGCTTCAAAGCCAGGCGCCACAACAATGGTAAATTCCGGAAAGAAATCCGTATCTTGCGGCGCCGGCGCGATCATATTTCGCGCAAAAAGCGACAGATAAGCACGCTCCGTCACCACGCGAATATTGAGCGTCACATCGCCAGCACCAGCCACACAGTCCTGCACAAAGACGTCGCGGCCCTGCAAATACGCAGCCAAGCGCGCATGCAAACGCTGAAAACCGCTCACAGGAAATGGACGATTTTGCGCTCCCCAGTCGATGTCCTTTTCCGTTGTGGGCTCGCGGACAAAATACTTGTCCTCCGCCGCGCGGCCAGTGTGCGAACCGGTGTGCACCAAAAGCGCGCCATCTTTGCTCAAAACAGCTTCGTGACGCGAAATCGCCTCTTCATACAGACGCGCGACGGGCAAATTCCAATACACATGACCCAAATTGGAAAAGCCCAACGTTTCAAGACCGAGTTTCGAAACTGGCTGTTTTTGTTCAGTTTTCTCGGACATCAACGCCCCGCTTTCAGCGCTTCCAAATCACTGCGCGTAATGCGCTTGAGGCCACACAAACGCTCGCTCGGTCCATTCGGATCCAACGCAAACGAAATGCGCTCAACGCCTTCGATGATTTCCTTGAGCGAACTACAGAACGAAATTCGCAAGTGGCCTTCCATGCCAAACGCCACGCCAGGAACCGTCGCAACTCGCACGGAATTTAAGAGATATTGGGCAAGTCGCGTAGAATCGTTGTCGTAAGCGCGGCAATCTACAAACGTGTAGAACGTGCCGTGCGGATTCTCAACTTTGATGCCAGGAATCGAACGCAGGCGCGACACAAGCACATCTCGTTGATTTTGCAGCGTTTCGCACAAACAATCCACCGAGCTTTGTTCGCCCAAAATCGCAGCCACTGCAGCTTGTTGCGAAAGCGAGGACGGACCAGAAGTTTGGTGGCTCTGGATGTTCGCCATCGCCTTGATGAGCGGCGCTTGCCCCACGGCCCAGCCGATGCGGAAACCGGTCATGGCATATTGCTTGGAAATGCCATTTATCACGACCAATTTCGAGTCATCACCGTGCTTTGTGACGTAATCGTAGCCGCTCAAACGCATGCGTCCATCGAAGATCAGTCGATGATAAATGTCGTCTAAGATCAACCACAGATTGCGTTTTTCGCAAAGCTCAACCAAGCCACGCAGTAATTCTTCGGGATATGTAAGCCCCGTTGGATTGTTCGGACTATTGAGCAGAATGACCTTGGTCTTTTCAGTGATCTGCGCCTCAAATTCAGAAAGCGTAGGAATATAGCCTACTTGCGGCATCACAACGCGCGAAACGCCGCCGCAAAGCTCGACCATATCCGGATAGCTAACCCAATACGGCGCAGGAAAAATCACTTCGTCGCCAGGATTACAAATCGCTAAAAGCGCTGTGTAAATCGATTGTTTCGCGCCATTTGAGACAATTACGTTCGAACGCTTCACCTCGTATCGATAAAAATCTTTGGTGTAGCGAATGACCGCATCTTTCATGGCCGGTGAGCCGGATGCCGGCGTATAGCGAACTTCGCCAGTCGAGAGCATTTGAGCCGCGCTTTGCAACGCACTCATGGGCGCACGCGATTTTGGTTCACCTCCACCCAGGTGAATCACAGATTCTCCTTGGGCTTTCAATTCTGCGGCACGGTCGTTGATGACAAGCGTAGGTGACGGCCTCAGTTTTTGCGCAAGATGGCTCAGCATCCGAAGCTCCTATTCAAAAATTTCATTCGCAAAACTCTCTAATTTAGAAAAATCGCTGTCAAGGACCGATGCTCTTAAATCGCGAAAATCACACATTAAACATTAAAATAACTGGGCAAAAAATGAGCGTGGTAAAACGCTTGAGAATCGCAAAGTGATTTGGGAATCTCGCGACATGAATGCGCACACGACCTCTCGCCCGTTTCTTTTCGAAAACCCAATCATTTCAGGCGTGTTATCATTGGCCGTCGGTTTAACGTTTGCAGCAGTTGCCGCCACTTCGCTGATTTCTGCGCGCAACGTTAAAAACGCAACCAGCGTTGTTGCACGCGGCGAAGTGATGTACGTGCCCGATTTACGCATGACGCGCTTCATGGGATTGGGCTACGACCAGGCAGCAGCTGACTTTTTATGGCTGCGCACCATCAACTACTTTACTCGACACTTTACCGGCGACCGCCAATACACTTGGCTGGAACACCTGCTGGATCAAATCATCACGCTTGATCCCAAATTTCGCCGCGTTTACCACTGGGCGGGCACCAACGTGCTCTACGGCCAAGCTTTCAACAACGAAAACGCGTTGCGCTCCAGCCGCTTTTACGAACTCGCACTCAAGCACTTTCCCGACGACGCTGAAGCAGCGTACCGCCTAGGCTTGAACTACTACATTGAAATGCACGGCAAAACGCCCGAAGAAGATCGCGAGTTTAAAGAAAAAGGCTTAAGTTACCTTGAGTTAGCGGCGAACATACCGAATTCTCCGCCCAACATTCAAAACCTCGTTGCCTCGATTTCAACGCGCATGGGCAAGTCGCAAGTCGCATTGCAGTACTATATAGATCTGTACATTCGCAGCGACGATGAAGTGGAACGCGAAGTGCTCGCCAGCCGTATTGAAAAAATGCGCAAAGAATCGACACAAGGAGAAGATTTCGCGCTGGAAGCCATCGATTTCCAAAAACGCTGGCGCGATGAATTTCCCTACCTCACGCCCACACTTTTTACATTCGTGAATCAAGGTTCACGCGGCGACGTGGACTGGCACAGCCTGATACCCGATATCGCACTCGGAAACGCACAGTAGGCTTAAAGAAAGTTCAATAAAATCATCATGTTACAAAACACAAAAGTTGTTATTACCGGCGGCGCTGGCTTCATTGGTTCGGCTCTGACCGCTCGACTGTGCGATCACAACGAAGTCATCATCTATGACACGCTTCACCGCAACGCCATCGCTAAGACGAACTTGCTCAATCACCCGAACGTCACACTGGTCAAAGGCGACGTTTGCGATAAAGCTGCGCTTTCCGAGGTGGTAAAATCCGCCGACGTGGTCGTTCACATGGCCTCAATCGCCGGCGTGGACACCGTGCTGAAAAACCCCACTTTGACCATGCGCGTTTCGCTGCAAGGCACCATGAACGCGCTCGAAGCCGCCATGGAAGGTGGCCGCTGCCAACGATTTTTGGATTTCAGCACGAGCGAAGTCTTTGGCCAGTACGCCTACAAAGTCTCTGAAGGCGACGTGACTTCGCTGGGTGCTGTGGGTGAAGCGCGCTGGACCTACGCCGTTTCGAAGCTCGCCACCGAGCACTTGGCGATGAGCTACTACAAACAATACGGTCTGCCCTGCGCAAGTATCCGTCCCTTCAACATTTACGGTCCTGGGCAGGTTGGTGAAGGCGCGGTGCATCACTTCATTGTTCGCGCTCTCAAGGGCGAACCGCTCATCATTCACGGCGACGGCTCGCAAATTCGCGCCTGGTGCTACATCGACGACATCTTAGACGGCATTGAAGCTGCGCTCACAAAGCAAGAAGCGGTGGGTCAAAACTTTAACATCGGCGATCCACGCAGCACGCTTACGATTTACCACTTGGCTCGCTTAATTAATGAACTCGCTGGAAATCACAGCGAATTGCAGTTCCAAAACATTGCGCGAACCGACGTAGAATTGCGCATTCCCAATATTGATAAAGCACGGAAAATATTGGGATTTGAGCCTAAATTCACGCTTGAAGAAGGCTTGAAGCGCACACTTGCTTGGTACAAGGAACGCCTGTGAAACCGGCTGATTTGTCGCTGGTCGTGGCGGCGTACAACGAAATCGATGCGCTGCCCAAATGCGTGGAAGCCTGCTTGGCGTACTTGCGCGAATCGTGCCCACGAAGTGAACTCATTTTAGTCGACGACGGTTCAAATGATGGTACGTCGGCTTTGTGTGATGAGCTTGCTGAAAAGCATAATGAAATCCGCGCGATTCACTTGGAGCACAACTCGGGAATGGGTGCTGCGCTGCTCGCAGGTTACGCCGTTTGCACGCGTCCGTTTGTGTCAATGTTGCCAGGTGACGGCCAAATTGCGCCGGATTCCATTACCGCACTTTTTGAACAAATGGACGACGAAACCGCTGTTGTAACAACACTTTACAAGAATCGCCGTTATCCATTGGGCCGCAAAATTTTGTCGGTTGGCTTGCGGACGCTCACAGCTCTCATTGTGGGCACGCGCGCTCGAACCGAAGGCAACTACTTGGTACGCCGTGAAATTCTGGAGCAGCTGCATCCGTGCTCCACGAGTTTTTTGCTCAATCTTGAAATTCCAATTCGAGCTAAGCGCGCGAAACTAAAGGTAAACACTGCTCACATCGACGTATTACCGAGGCTCGGCGGTGTTTCCAAAGCCACTTCAAGCGGTCGAATCTTGCGTACTTTCGCAGACTTATTTCGCCTGCGCCTGACTTTGGAACGAGAGCGTTTCTGTGGTCGGTAATGGATCCGAATTCGCGCATCGCACCGCACAAAGTTCGCACAAAAATCCGCAAATTAACGTAACGATTGTTTGACTCTTTTTGCTGCTCACCAGAATTTCCTTTTCGTTCGACATCATTCATTCGAGCAACAAGCAAAAATTGGGCCAACTCTAAAATTTTTCGAAATCGCGCAACTCGCGCATAAATCTTCACAAAAGATGGAGTAGCTTTGCTCCTGTGTGGGGCAATATTGCCGTTCATCTCGCTCTGACTTATCCTACACGGCTATGGTGCAGAGCTTTGACAATCCCGCGCTCACTTCGGTTCACAAACTTGAGTGTCTTGAACGCTTAGGCAACGGTCTAGGTGCAGGACGCTACAAGGGAAAACTGCGCAATCAACGCGTTGTGGTGATTCTGCCGGCGCACGGCGACCGACGCGCGTTTGTGGCTTGGGCCACTCGTTTGGGTCAGGTGGAACATCCTGGTCTGCCTCGCCTGGAACACCTGGAAGAATCCGATCCCAGCTTTGCAGCGTTCACCTACATCGAGGGAGAAACGCTGGACGACCGATTGAATTCCGGTCGTGGATTTTCGGACATCGAAGCGCTGGGCGTCATCTTCCAAATTGCGGCGGCACTTCGCGCGCTTCATCGCCAAGGTTTGCCGCACACTCACATTTCCGCGCGACACGTGATTTTGTCGCCGCGCAACAATGCCGTTGATCTTGCGCAATTGGTGAGCGCGCTGCCGCCTCGCTCGGAAATTCGCGACGCACAAATCGAAGAAGATTTGGAAGCGCTGGGTCGCCTGCTCTACCGCTGCCTTTCGGAAGGTTCCTTCACGACGCAAGGTCCACTTGCCGGCAGCCGCGATGAACTTGCGCTTGAACGGCGAGAAGTTCTGAAATCATTAGCAATTCGCCGACATTTTCAATGTGTCGACGATTTTGTCGCCTCGCTTTTGCCGCATCTGCAAGCGCTGATCGATCAGGGTGTCGCATCAGCCTCAAGCGAACTCGAACGCGAATCTGGTTTTGCCCGTGAAGTCGAGCGTTACGAGCGAGAGCAGCGCGAATTGGAAACGCGACTTCGCAGCGTTCGCAGTTGGTTGCACGAAAGCGCCGCGCGCATCGAAGCAAGTGAGGCTCAGCGTGCAGCGCTTCAAAAACGCGAAGGTGCACTGGTCAATCTTGAGCTCGAACTTTCGATGCTTTTGGAGCGCCCGTTGCGTCGCCGCGATCGTGGCAGTCGCGACAGTGTTGAGCGCCGCGTGATTGCA
Source organism: Myxococcota bacterium (assembly GCA_045639945.1). Classification (GTDB taxonomy): domain Bacteria; phylum Myxococcota_A; class Bradymonadia; order UBA7976; family UBA1532; genus UBA1238. Next base: position 10,573 of record JAZUEA010000379.1, on the reverse strand, counting down.
GATTTGGGCCTCACACCGCTGAGCGCCGCCGCTTATTGTGCACCGCCTGCGCCGTCTCGCATGCCGTCGCCTGCTCGGCCGGTTGAATCGGAGTGGAAATCGGCCATTCGTTCGGAAGCACGCAGCGACAATCGCGATGCCCATTTGGAGGTGTCCACCCCACGGCTTACGCCCGAAATTGCGGCGCCTTCGCACACGAACTCACACAATGATTCGGCGGTGTCGCGAACACCAACCGGCCAGCACACAGCGCTGCAACCCATTCGTGAATCCGAGTTTGAATCCTCGCACGAATCTGCACAGCTTCCTCAACCTACTGAAAACAAACAGGAATTTGCTCGTCAGCCGAGTCGTTACGCGCGTCGCACGTCCCTAAAAAATCTGGAGCTCTGGATTGCACTTGGCCTTGCCGTCACATTCGGCATCGCGCTCATCGTGGTTTTGGTTCGCACTTCACCAAACTCGAATACGACCGAACCTAAGCCCGACGCTGCCATTCTCGCCGCAGCAATCGCAGTCGACGCTGCAATCCAAGACGCAACGGTTCTCGATGCGGAAATTTTGGACGCAGCTGTTCCTGACGCGGAAATTCCCGATGTCGCGATTCCTGACGCGGAAATTCCCGACGCGGAAGTACTTGATTTTCCAGAGATTCCGATTCCGCAGAATACGCCTGTTGAGTTGGGAACGCCGCCTGCGGGCATGGTTGCCGTTCAGCCTGGCGTAGTAAAAACGGGATTGACGGACGACCAGCGCGCCGAACTTCGCGCACTCTGCAAAGTTGATTTTGCCGGTCACGCACTCGGAAAAGACTGCAGCAGCGCCAGTTTCGCCAATGAACCAGCAAACGAAGTCGAAGTCGCTGGTTTCTACATTGACAAGTACGAAGTCAGCCAAGCCGACTACGAACGCTGCCGCCTCGCCGGAAAGTGCAAGCGCCTGAAATTGCACTGGGACATGACCACACAGCCTGCAACTGCGCTCACTCGCGAAATGGCCGAAGCCTACTGCACCTGGCGCAACGCTCGCTTGCCCACCGCCGAAGAATGGCTTTTGGCTGCGCGTGGCAGCGATGATCGCATTTATCCGTGGGGCGACGAACCCGTTTTATCAAGCACCGGCAAAGATGGCGCCCGCGCAAACTGCGGCGAATTTGCTCGCGGCGAACGGCGCGGTTCGCCCATCGACGGTTACAAGTACGCCTCGCCCGTCAACGCGTTCGATCCACAGGGTCAAAGCCCGAGTGGTGCCATGAACATGGCCGGAAATGCTCGCGAATGGACGCAAAGCACCATCGATGACAAAGCAGTTGTCATGGGCGGCAGCTGGCGCGATCTACCCCACGAATTGCGAGTAACTCGCCGTGAATTACTCGCTCCCAACTTCACAGACAACGACCTTGGCCTCCGCTGCGCTTTAAGCCCGAAGCCCTGAAAATTAAAAGAGAAAAGTTATGTCAGAGAGCTGTTTGAACGAGCTCCGTGATGCCTGGAGTGACGCTCGTGCCGGCCATCCCGGAATTTGGTGTCTCACCGGTCGCCCGAGCAGCGGTCGAACCACATTGTTCAAGCGCTTCATGGAGAGCCTAGATCGCCAAGGCGTGCTCATCTGCGAGTTGCGCGGCAGCGATGCTGAAGAATTATCCACCGACAGCGAACGCATTGAATCGTTTTTAGTCCGTGCAATCGAGGGGTTAGCGCGCAGCGAAGGTTCTGAAAACGACACCCATGGCTTGCGCGGCCGCGACATTTTGAGCGGTTTTGAAGGTTGCGCTCGACTCAACGAAGAAACACCCGCTCAAAAAGAACATAAGCTATCAATTTTATTCAACTTTCTTTCAATCTGTGCGCAGCAACGTCCTGTTTTAATCGCCATCGACGACGCAGATCGATTGAGCAACGATGCGGTCGATTTTCTGCGATACATTTCGACACATATTTCTTCACAGGACGACGCGCGATTCATGTTGTTCGTTACAACACGTGAAAATGTTGCGCTGTTTGAATCGCATAACGCGCTGCAAGTCCGCGAAATTGAACCACTTTCATCTCAAGAAATTGCAGAAGCCGTCACTTCGCATTTGGCTTCACGTGGCGTGCCGCGAGACAGCTATTTGGAGCAACTGTGCACGCTTTCAAACGGCCATCCCGGTGTAGCGCTCGCACTTGCCGATTTGAGTGCAGATCAAACGACTCCTCGCTTGAACAAGCGCATTGATGACCCAAATCTGGAGTTGAATCCGGCACTTCCGTTTTTTACGGCGCTGGCAAACGACACACAGCTCCCCTTCTCGGACACAGAAATCGCACAGCTCAAAACGCTTGCTTTGCTCGGTCCACAGTTCGATCGAAAAATCGCAGAGCAACTCGATTCTTCAATCAATCTCGATAGTTTCGTTGAACGCGGCGTATTCTCAGAAGTGCCGGACGGCTTCAAATTCGTCTTTTACTCGCCGTTTGCACCCACCGCTGACACGTCCAGCGAACTTTGCGTAAAAGCCGCTCGCCTTTTGCGCGAAACTGTCCCCACGCATCAACCGCCCAAGCGATTCGATATTGTTGAAACGTGGCGCGAGAATCGCAGCCGCTCATTAATGGAAGCCCGCGAAATCACTAATCTTTTGCAGGCCTACCAACTTTTCTTGCGCGCTCAAAACAGCGAAGCACAAGCTGAAACCGCCATCGCGTACGGTGAGCGCATTTTGGGCGAAGTTCAGGGCCAAATCGCCGTTCGCGACGGTTCACGCCAAGAACGCCAAGGCCGTCGCAAAGTTGAAGACGCCATTCGCCGCGCACACCAACTCATCGAGGACACAGACGCGCCGCTCGATTTACACGTTCGTCGCACAATCGTTGAAGCACGTCTGGCGCAGGCAACTGGAGAAATTCAACGATCACGGGAACTTGCACGCAGTGCCGCAGCGCTTGCATCGCATTCAGAAAATCTGCTTTTGCGCGCGCAGGCGTTCAGAGTTGAAATCGAACTGGCCTACCTCGCAGGTGATTTGCAGGACGGTCGCCGAATTCTGCGCTCAATTCTCAAATTGGCTCGTCAAGCACCGGCAGATTTGGTCGCCGAAACACTCGATTGGCTGTGTGATTTACTCGCCGAATACGAGTGGTGTGGTCTGTACAATTCGGTATTTAAAGAACTTTGTGTCTTAGCCGAGCCGCGTGCGCGCGTTCGATACCTCATCCACTTTGCGGTGGCCGCCTTCAAAGCTGACGACACCAAAAAGTTCGAAGCGCTCTACCAAAGCGCCGTGGAAGCTGCGCAAGAAGGCAACGTTCAAAACGAAGTGGCCGAAGCACTCAGCGGCTTTTGCGCGGATTTGCTGCAAGAACGCATTGAAGTGTGCGTGGACAGTTTGTCCGGGGAATTTTTCCCACCCGATTTGGAAGGCGAATGGCCCGGCTCCAAACCAATCGGCGAAAACCTGGACGGCGTTATCGATTTGTTCCGCCGAGCGCTCGAGCTCAATCAGAAATTGCCAATTTCTGTAAGTACTGTGCGCATTTACGCGACAGCACTTTCAATCATCTACGACGCTCGCAATCGATTCGAAGAACTTTTAGAGCGCCTGATGCCCGCAGAAGGTCAGCACGTGCCCACGCGCGTACAGGAACTTTGCGACATCAACGAAGGCCCGTTCTTTGGTTCGATGCACATTCAGCTCCTCACGCTCGAGATTCTGCGGCTGTCCAAAAAGCTAGGCCTGCACCAGATTTACGCCGACACACTCTATGAAGCGCTCGATCGTGAACAGCCTTGCGTGATGCGACTTTTTGGTCTCAGCGCCTTCGAAGAAGCCCGAAAAGCTTATGAAAAAGTTGAAGACGCTTACGGACTTTGCACGCTCGACCTCATCGAATGCGCCTATCGCGAAAACCGAAACATCAGCGGCCGAGCCGTTTTGGAATCCGCCGCTCAGCGATTTGAAGCGCAAGGTGCGTTTTTCTCGCCAGACCAACGCGCATTCCTGCACCTGCGTTTTGGTGAAATTTTCCTTGAAATTCCGAAGCATACAGATGAAGCACTCGCACATTTAGAGGCTGCACTGTCGCTTTACGAAGATTTGGGCGAGCTCGATCGCACACAAGAAATCGCGGCCATGTTGCGCGACCAATATCGGACACGTGGCGATTTTAGGCGCTATCGGCAAATGCGCGATCGCATGCAAGCCCTTGAAACTTTTGAGATTGGCGAAGATCCACTCAGCTTGGAATTCCGCCTAGACGCAATTCTCACGCAAGCGCGTCAAGCCAACGACGACAACGAACTTCTTGGCACGCTTGAACAATGCGCCGCCATCGCATCCGAAGAATCGAGTTGGCGCCAAGACGAATGCTTGGTCGAAGTCAGCAAGATTTGCCGCCGCAAAGCCGATGACGCCGAAAGCGAAGAAGGCTACGAAAGTTGGCTCATGCGCTCGCTGCAAGCCGTACGCCAAACACTTGCCATTAATCGCTCACTCGGCAATTACCGCCGTGTTTTCGAGGAATACCACGAAATCTTCGACGATCTTTTAGGTTTAGGCGATACAGAGGAATACCATCACCTTCGACGCGAGTGCCGCAGCTTGGCTTTCCGTCTTGGCAATGTTCAAGAATTGCTTTACTTATTCGAAGAGTACAAGCAATCCGACCCAGAAAATGGGTTTGACTTTTCAACGCTACCTGAGCTGTTCGCGTTTTATGCTTCTCTGAAAAGCTACTTCTTGAGCGTGGGCGCAGACAGCGAAGCAACATGCTTGCACGATGATTTTGAGGCGTTCCTCAAAGAGTTGGGTGAGTCAATTCCTCCGGATTTATAAGGATTTAGAAGAAGCATGTTTGCCGCTTGGTTCGCCCTCGCTTGTTTCACGCCCACGGCTTTGGAATACGAGTTGGTGGACACCGCTTCTTCACTGCCCGACATCTCGCTTTTCTTCAATCAGCGCGTCACGTTTGCTTTTCCCGAGCCGGTCGTCAAAGCCATTCCCGGCGACAACGACATTCTGAACACACACGTCAAAGACAAGTTTGTCGTCGTCAATCTCATCGACAGCGAATTTGTGCGTGCCGAACAGCCCACGACCAACTTAAGCGTCATTTTAAGCGACGGTCGCGCAGTTACGTGTCACATCCAAGTTGCGTCTTCGCTCGAAGATGCAAATTACGAGCTCATCAATATTTCCTATCCACAAACCAAAGAGCTCGAGCCACCAATCGAGCCGACTTGCGAAACATCTGTCATAGATGACAAATTCTTTAATCAAATCGCCAAGTTCGGCATTTCTGAAATCAAACTCAAAAGCACACGAACGCGAAATCTGTCGATCTATTTCACGCTCACCGAAAGTTATCATTTGGGTGAATGGTCGCTGTTGCGCATCGAACTTCGAAATCGCCGCTCAACGCCTTACTTGCCAAAAGAGCTCGTTTTAAAGGACGCTCAAAATCAGCTAACACCTTTATATCATTCAGATTTTTCTCAAATTCCGCCGGATGGCGCTGCAAATCTCGTTGCTGCATTTTCGCGAAGTGAATTTGAAAAACTCAGCGAGATTACGCTCGAACTCAAAGGCGTTAACCCCGCGGATTCACAATCAGAATCAGAATCTCTCACAATAAAAATACGGTGAACCATGGAACTGGATACGACCGAAGAGCAACAAGCCGTCGAGTTTTATCCAGGTGCCGTGGTTTCCGGCCACCGAATCGTGAGAGCGCTGGGCAAAGGCGGTTTTGGTCAAGTTTACGAAGCGATCGATCTCACACTCTCGCGACACGTTGCATTCAAAGTTTTAAATCACGCACCCGATGCAAATATTGCGCGTTTTCGAGATGAAGCACGTCTACTCGCGAAACTGCAACATCCGAATATTGTTCAGATTTTTCAAGCAGGCACGCTGTCCGATGGTCGTCCGTTTATCACAATGGAGTTCTTTGGCGACGGCAGCTTGGAATCGCAGCTGGAAAATGTTCGCCACGACATTCCAGAAGTTTTCGCCATTTTGGCGTACGTGTTGCAGGCGCTCATCGCGGCACACGGCCAAGGGATTGTTCACCGCGACATCAAAGAAGCGAATATTCTTCTGGATTTAGAAACGGGCATTTAAAAAATTTGCGATTTCGGCATCGCTCGCGCCTTGGATCCACTCGAAAATGACGCGCCACCAACGGGCGCAGCAGTTATTGGCACACTGCACTACATGCCGCCTGAGCGTTACGCCGGACAAAACCATGATCCGCGCAGCGATTTGTACGCAGTAGGCGTGGTGCTTTATCGCTTGCTCACTGGCCACAGGCCGTTCGACAACACCAAAAATCGCAGCGTAATTTTAAAGCGCCTGGTCACCGAAGACGTAGCGCCGCCCAACGAAGGACCACCCGCGTTGGCTTCGTTCTGCGCTCGCCTGTTGTCGCGCGATCCAAATGATCGGCCTCAAACCGCGCTAGAAGCCTTGGAAGAACTTGAGGCCATCGAAGAAGAGTACTTGTCTTTTTTGCGAGCCGGCGAAGATTTAAACGAAAAGCCTTTAAAATCCGAAAGTTCAGCAAAACCTGTTCTCATTTTGGCGTTCATTCTTGCCGCTCTCGTTTTGATCGCGGTCATCCTTGCGCTCACACTTTCGAACAACCAAGAAACGCCAAACTTGCCCAAAAACGATTCTCCTGCCGTGATTTCCGTTTACATCGCAAGTGAACCGGATGCTGAAGTTTGGGTGGATGCAGAAGTTTTGCCGGACGCGGCGCTACAACAAGAACCGGACGCGGCGCTGAAAATTGAGCTCGAGAAATCGGAACAGCCTAAAAATAAAGCGCAAAAGATAACCGCACCGCCGAAATCACCTGCACCTAAAACTTCCAAACGCTCGCTCAGCCGAACCCCCAATCGCACAGCGACGCAAGATCCGTTTATCGAGCCGTCGCATTAAATTACGACAGCTGAGAATTCGCAGAATCCTTTAATGCTGTGAGATTTGCGGCCTGGCCCATATTTGATTCCAAAACCGCCTGAATGCGACGACCTGCTTCGTGCGCGCGTTGACGCCCAGGATTAGATGGCACCGAAACATCGAACGCATCGGCTCGACGACCTTGACGACCACGCGTCGCAGCCAACAACTCAAACGCCGGAGCCGACAAATTCATCAACTGGCGAAGTCCTAGAAGTGCTCGTTGGAGCGCCATAATTTGCGAAAACCGCTCTTCGCGCGTCGGTGCTAAACCTTTGAGCAAAACGGTCTGCAAACAACTTTCCAAACGACGATCGAGCACGCGGCCATCCGACGGCAGCGCCGGCCAGCCCGTTCCATCCGCCGGGCCGTGCGCACTCATCGCAGGCGGCGCCACACCAAAAACCATGGCGTGCAACACGGCCGTCACAGCAAAAACATCGTCGCGCAAATCAGGTCGTTGCTGCGAACGCATTTGCGGCGCTTGAAAATGCGAAGCACGAATCAAGTTCGCAATCATGTCGCCATACGCCGCACGCTGAAGTCCCAAATCGACCAAACTTACGCGAATTCGACCATTTGGCTGGGGATTCAAAACGATATTTTCCGGCGAAACCGGTACCGGAAAAATGTTCAAAAGGTGCGCAGAATGCACCAAATCGCAAAGTTGAATCGCCACCGACAATGCGTCATCGATAGAAAGCTGATTTTTTTCACGCAAAAATGCGCTGAGCGGCGAACCTTGCGGGCGATCAACAACCACATACGGCTTGCCACGCGACGTCACACCTACATCGCGCAATGTGCAATACGGCGTTCCTTGAAGTGGCGCGCAACGTCGAAGTTCTCGCTGAATCGCCTTTAAAAATCGAGAAGTATCGCTGGAGATATTGGGGTAAAACGCCGTCACTCGAGCACCCAACTCTTTGTCGATTGCTACAAAAAATCGACCTGCAGGCTGCTCGCTTAAAGCGCGCTCAATTTGGTAGCGCTCACGACCAGAGTGAGATTGATTTTCTCCATGATTTTGGGATGTTCCGGGCATTCCCTTCAGCGTTACACCCGTAGAATTTACGCTGTAATTGATTTGAGGCTCATGGATATCACTCGGCATCTCAACCTCCGGGCGCGCAGTGTACAGTATCTTTTTCAAGTTGAGGCGCTCTATTTGACTTGAAGCTTGCGCAATAAGCCGACTGTCACGATTATCCGGCGGAATTTGGAGGAACTATGTGGCTCTTGATTGGGACGGCGCTCGCATCGGCAGCGCTTGGCGTTGGATTAACGCAGTGGCATCAAAATAAGCGCGGTGCAGCATTTCGAGCAGAAACGGACAAAGAAACAGAAGAGGCATTAAAAGCACTTCAAGCCGATCGCGCGCGTGCTTTTGCCGAAGCCGTGGATCAACGAGAGAAACTAAAAGCCGCGCTACAAGAAGACTTAGAAAGTTTTGAAGAGCAAGTTGCCGCCGACGAAGGTCACGCTGAAATTTTGGAGCAAGCCTGCGAACGACGCGCCGCTCACATCGCTGGCCGCGAAGAAGACATCAGCGCTCGATTTGATCAACTCAAAGCGCGACGCAGCGAATTAGGTGCTCTCAAAGCTTCCATTCTTGAAAATCGCGCCGCTCGCTCCAGTGAAACCGAAAGTCGCGCAGGTGCTACGCACGCCGAAATTGCCGAGCGCTGCAGAGAAAATCTTAAAGATTCTGCAAGGTTAGAATCTGCTCGACTCGCACAAAAAGTTGAAGAAACAGCCAAACTCTACGCCGAAACCGAAGCTCGAAAACTCATCGATCTCGCACTTCAGCGCTGCTCCACCAACTTGGACGTTGCTCGCCTGCAAGCCACTGTCGACTTGCCGCAAACGCCCAAAGTTCGCGCGCAACTTCTTGAAAACGAACGCGCCCTTCTCAGCGCACTCGGCGAGCCGATTCAGGTCACTTTCAACGAAAGCGGCGAAGACAGTCTTTACATCGAAGCGCCCGACACTTTTCAGCGTGAAATCGGCCGCTTAGCGTACGAGCGTTTTTTGAAAGGCGGCATTTTCACAGAAGTTGCCGCGCGAAAAATCGCCGAAAAAACCGAGAAAGATCTGCACACCATGGCACACGACGCCGGCAAACGCGCAGGTCGAATTCTCAAACTCAAAGACGTTCACCCCGAACTTTTGTACTTGGTCGGCAAACTTCTCTACCGCACGAGTTACACGCAAAATCAGTGGCAACACGTGGTTGAAGTTGCACAACTCGCAGGATTGCTCGCCTCAAGCTTGGGACTCGATCCCAAAATGGCTCGCCGCGCCGGACTTTTGCACGACGTGGGCAAAGCGCTCAAAGCCGAAAGCGACGCCTTGGGTAGCCACGCACTGGCCGGTGCACAAATCGCTCGCGAATTTGGCGAAAGCGAAGAAATCGTGCACGCCATCGCTGCACACCACAACGACGAACCACCGCGCACCGCACTTGCTCACCTCATCGCCGCAGCTGACGCCCTCAGCGGTGGTCGCCCCGGCGCTCGTCGCGAAACAGTCGAGGCCTACACTCGCCGCGTTGAAGAAATCAAAGCCATCTGCGACGACTTCAAAGAGATCAAAAAATCCTACGTCATCCAAGGTGGCCGCGAAGTTCGACTCGAAGTTTTTCCTCGCCAGGTCTCCGACGAAGGCACTTTCGATCTCGCTGCTCAAGTCGCCGAACGCATTTCCAACGAAGTCACCTTTCCTGGACAAATCAAAATTATCGCACTTCGTGAAATGCGCGCTTCTGCAACCGCTAAATAATCTTCAATAAACTCAATAAGTTACACAAAATTTCGAACCCTGTTACAGAGTTCTGTAGATTTTTTGAGGACAAAGGTAATTTCTCGCGCCTCAAAGGAGCTGCCCTTGCGCTGTCCTCACTGTCACGAACCCATGAGCCCCAAAGCGCGCTTCTGCGGCCAATGCGGTCAGCGCCTGGAAGATTCGTCTATCAATTCTAGTTGGTCACACGCCGAACGCTACGAATACGAAGGCGAAACGCAAATCAGCTTACCGCCTGTGCAAACGGTGCCGCCGACCGATCCAATGCCTATTGAATGTGGATTTCGCGAAACGGAATGGTTTCTTGAAGGTAGCCACGCCGCAGATCTTTCGAAAATCGAAAACCACGATCTTGAAGAGCGAAACGCGCATTTTGCAGAAGCTCGTCCGCCCATGGATCCGGCTCTTCGAATCGCTTACAGCTTGACCAGCGCGCCGCCGCCTGTTGTAGAACCAGTTGAGTTGCCGCCAATTTCCGCGCCTGAACCAGGAGAGCAGCATCAGAATCGAGTGCTCCAACATCCTGTTTTTGTTGAAGATATTGAGTTCGATGAAACGTACATCGAACTTCCACAGCCACTCAAAATTCAAGCCAAGCTCAAAACACAACCACCAAGCGGTACGCCGGTTTTGCTCAATCCCAGGCAAAAGAGCATTGTGCCCCAAACACCCGCTCCCAAAGAGGAAACGGATTTCGCGCACGCAACACTCGATCTCGACAAGCCCGAATCAGAAAAAACGGGTTCAGGCTTAATCGGATTTGTCGTTTTGTTGATGATTCTCGCCGCTGGTGTTGCAGCTTGGTATTTTCTCTAATTAATTCAATCAACT
>JAZUEA010000378.1:0-3513 GCA_045639945.1 Myxococcota bacterium | reverse complement strand
CTTCCTAAGACCGCTTGGCCTCCGACTTAAATCGTAGTTTCAATCGAGGAGAAATTTCATGCACAAGTTTCTCAACGTACTGATTGCTGCTCTCATTTGTAGTCCGTTTGGCGCACAAAGCAACGAGCAAGAAGATGCCTTCGAGCAATTCTCTAAAAAGCAAATTGAGTGCACATCTCCAGATGGCCTTATCGTACAAATTCCAACTTGGACCCCCAGCTGGCATCACGGATTACTTAATCAACTAAATGCCGTCGGTGAAGAAGCACTCGGCATCATTCCAGACGACATTACAGCCGAAGAGTTTGTCACCTCTTTTTTGGCTCAAACAGCTCAGTTTTGGGGATTGAGCGAATCGACCTCACTCAAACTACAAAACATAGAAGAACTAACTTCACCCCACGGACATCATGTCCAAGTTCTTCATTTAGATCAGTATTTCGATGGTCAGCTCGTTTTTGATGGATCATTCCAAGCTATCGTTTGGGATCATCGTCTCGTTCAAATTGCAGGGCAAGCCTTTGTACCATCGGATAAGTATGTCAACGACACATTATTCAACACAGATGCAGCGATCAAAGCTGTTCAAGCATTAGGCGAAACACAATCGCTTATATCAACTAACAAAGGATTAAGCGCAGAATGGGGACACGCTGTCGAAGAAATTCAAGGTTATCTTGTCAATCCAGAAGATGAGCAACCCCAGTCTTATCGTTTTTTTGTTGACCCTAATTCTCTTGAAATCCTTTGGGCTGATTTACAAGAGCGTAACTATCCTTCTTATACAGGAACCTATCGTATTTATAAGCCAAGTTCATCATCTATAACACCCAATGCATCTATTCCAACAGATGTGACCAATGGTTATGTGTCAATCAACGGATCGCAGGTTTATCCATGGCAAGATGTTTTAACAGATCGCTCACCGGTTCCTGTTTATGATGACACGATCAGTTGGACTTCATGTCAAGGCAATTCTCCTTGCTTAGGCTTCAACTGGAATAGCAACAGTATAGCTACATTTTTAAACTCTCCCAGTGCTTCATCAACCGGGGATAACTTTAGATCTCAGCACGCTTCTTATTGGGCACAGCGCGCAGTACGCGCAGGGGACATCAACTTTAATTGGTGGCCACCAAGCAATTCAAATTACAAGTATTCTCGTATTTCCATTATCACAAACGAAGGCTCCTCCTCCGATCTTACGACTGGCAACAATGGTTGCTGGAATAAGGTTCTCTGGCGTCCCAGCGATGGAGCAGTAAATGCCAATCCACGAATCCCATGCATTAAGTTTCCTGCAGACTCGAACTATCGATATGGAACAGGACAAGCTGTTAAACTTAATGGAATTTTCCATGAAGTCGGCCATGCCATCGATGTTAAATATAAATCCGGGGTCTTCAGAGGTTCTAGTATTTCAGGGAGTTGCGATCCCAATACTTCCGAAGAAGCAAGCTCACTTTCTGAAACGATAGCTTCACTTTATAGCATCATGATGATGTTCCATGAGTTTGGTGCATCGACCTCGTTTACCAACTCATCGATTACAAATCTCACAGAAATGATTGGTAGCGGCACTCTTCTCGCACATACCAATGATTCAAATGTACGATGTCATGCAGACCCTAATCTCGATTGCTATACCAATAAATATGAATACGGTCATGGTTTGCTCCAGGCTTATTTTGAAATCACCCATGGTATCAACTGCGATGGGCCAGTGGGAGAATCTTGCTATGTCATGCCCGATACAGCACGGGTAGATGAAGCGAGATGGGCTTTATTCTATGCAATGAAGAATACTCCCACTAATGGAACCTATAGAGCATTTGTTTCAAATTTATTAAATTACTATTACTACGATGTTGGCGAAGCGCCTTGGAATGATCGCTGGTGGGTCTTAAACCATCACGGTCTGGTCGGTCCAAATTACACCTACACTCCTTGCTCAGAAGACTGAGCGGAAAGATTGATTTCTCATGCGCTCATTCAGTCATTGTCATAGCAAGAAGGCTTCTCCTAACTTAACTTCGCACGCTCAGGCGGCTGAGCAGAAAGGGCTCGTTTCCATGCGTTCATACATTTTCTCGCTGTTGGCAACCGCGACCTTCGCTTTTCCTCTGGTTGCGTGCAACGACGACAACTCCGCTGAAAAAGCCCAACCCTCACAAGGGAATACGGCAAATGGCGACGATCAAGCGCAGGCTTTGGATCGTGCGCAACACACTCCGAGCAACGAGGCGATGAAAGCCGAATGCCTCGATTTGCGCGAAACCGCTCAAAAAGAGCCAGCGTTGGGCCTTTGGCCGAGCACTTACGCGCGCATCGGCGGAGGAGAGCGCATCTCATGTGTCTTCGATAGCAATGAGATCAATGTCACCTATGAAGGCGCTCTTACCATCGACAGCGTGCACAGTGAAACACTCACTTTCGAACACACATTAGACGGCAAACAAGTCATCGATGGCACAAAAGATGTCATCATCGCCTCGTTCACCGCTGGCAACTACAAAGGCAAGCTCCAGTTTGACGCCCAAAACCAAGCCCTCGCCGCCAAACTGACCGAAGGCGCGTCCGCCTGGCTCTCATATGAAGCTTACACACCCTTCAATCGAAGGAGCCATTGGAAGCTGAAAAGCGCAGAATCTGGCGAACTTTTGGCCATGGCGTTTGACCGCGAATGGAATTGGGAAGGCGACGCCTCAACGGCCGATCTCACAAGCCCCCTCACTGCAGATCTTGCCCAGATTTCCGGCATGTTCGCCGCCGAGGGATTCACCGTCGCTATCGACGCTCTCAACAGCGAAGACGCCTGCGACGTCAGCAACTATTGCCTGGCTCCCGCTTTGGGTCGCTTCTTGCCCGTCACAATCACCTATGGCAACGACAGTTACCGCCATCTCTATGGCAATGAAGTGATCACAGCAGGCAACGCCCAGTACCGCATCGATGTGATCGAAGCCTCCACCGACTTTGCTCGAGCTCGCTCCGGCGAACCTCTCAACTGCAGCGACGTCCCAAGCGGCAACCACTTGCATCTCATCATCGCCGTAGAGGAGTGAGATTTCGTCTCGCTTAGACTCACCTTTCGTCTTTTCTTTTGCCCGAGCGGGCTTTTTCTCGCTGCCACGCGGGCGTTTCTCGCGACGGCGAACGCGCTTTTTCTTGGGGGTGCTTTTTCTCGCGGTGGCGAACGCTTTTCTTGCTGCCGCGAGGGCGCTCATTTCAAACACAATCCTGAGGGGGTAGGGCGCACGGCTCTGGCCGAGACCGTGGGTTGCGGGCTGGGTTTTTCCCTTCCCCCTCAGACTCCCCCACCCCTCTCCTGCACGCTTCTTTTAGTGCTTACCTCTTAGTTGTTACTTGCTTCCTCTTTTGCCCAGGCGCGGGCGGCGCTTGCTCTCCCGGACCTGGGCAGCGAAGCAAGCGCGCCAGTGAGGCGAGTGGCGTCTCACTTCGGCAGTAAGAACAAGGCGTGCGAGGAGAGGTTGGGGGTTTTAGGGGGATAGG
>JAZUEA010000377.1:0-2011 GCA_045639945.1 Myxococcota bacterium | reverse complement strand
CCTGAAGATGTGATCTTCTTCATTCCGAATAAGTCGGGTTCTTGGACTTTCGAAGTGACTTCTGCTGTGACAGCCGATACCACTCGTGAGCATATTCAGGCAGTCGATACTGTTTTGTACGCACGCAAAACTTGTGGCTCGACTTCGGGTGAAGTTTGCAACGACGACATTTTGCGGAACTACAACAAGCTCAGCAAGATTAGCATCTCGCTGACCGAAGGTGTTCCGATCTACCTGTTCTTCGATACCTACAAGGACACTCCTACACCGGGTGCCTTCACAATCAAGGCCACTCACCCCTAATCCTCCCTCCTCCTTTTTCTCCCTAAAATTCATTCTTGCCGCTGATTGAAATAATCGGCGGCAAAGTTTGGTTTTTTCCACCAGACTTAATCGTTATCTGGTGGAGGTCCCATGTTACATTTGCGTTCTTTCCTTGGTTTGGTCGCTTTTGCCCTGCCTGTAAGTGGATTTGCCAATATCTGGACAGAAGGTGCGCTGGATCCGAACTTTCGAGCGGATGCGCCCATGACTTTTGATGTGTTTTCAAAGCTTGCAGCGGCGGCGTCACCGGCAGTGGTTTCGATTGAAACTGAGGTGGCGCAGCGCCAAGCGATGGATCCGTTTATGTTTTTCTGGGGCATTGAGCCCATGGAACGCACGCTGAAAGGTGCAGGATCCGGATTCATCATCGACGCGTCGGGGTATTTGTTGACCAACAATCACGTGGTTGAAGGTGCCGAAAAGATTGAAGTTCACTTGCTGGATGGTCGAACTTTTCCGGCTGAACTTGTGGGAACCGATCCGGCGACCGACGTGGCTCTTTTAAAGCTTGATGCAGGTGGTGAAGGGTTGCCGATTGTGCCGCTTGGAGACAGCGATGCGTTGCAAATTGGCGAGTTTGTTGCGGCAATCGGAAATCCGCTTGGCCTTGCTCACACGTTGACGACCGGCATTGTGAGCGCCAAGAGCCGCCGTGATGTGCATCCGGATCAGCGAATCAAGTACGCTGACTTCATTCAAACAGATGCGAGCATCAATCCTGGCAACAGCGGTGGTCCGCTTTTCAATTTGCGAGGCGAGGTTATTGGCATCAACACCGCGATTTCCGCGCAAGGACAGGGGATTGGATTCGCGATTCCGGTTAATCAGGTAAAAGCGGTTTTGACGCAATTGGCCGAAGAAGGTCGCGTCGAGCGTTCCTGGATTGGCGTGCAAATTCAAGAGGTTACGCCAGAACTTGCGCAGTCGTTTGGCCTTCCATCTCCCAAAGGAGCGCTGATCGCTGGCGTAGTACCTGGCGGCCCGGGAGCAGATGCCAAGCTCAAAAAAGGCGACGTGATTTTGTCGTTTAACGGCAAAGAAATTCGTGACAGCGCAGATTTGCCGTTGATTGCGAGCACTGCCGGCATCGGTAAGACCGTGGATTTATTGGTTTTCCGAGATGGCAAAGAAAAGAAAATGGAAATCACGTTGGGCAAGATGCCGTCAGCGGATGAAAATCCGGTTTCCATGAACAACCGCAAAGGCAAAGACAAAGATGAAACTGTAAAGGTCGAATCGCTCAAGGTTTCGCTTGCGCCGCTGAGCGACAAATTAAAGAAAAAGCTCGGCGTTGAAAAAGGCGTGCTTGTCACAGAAGTTGGGCGTGGCAGTCCAGCGCGAGGTCTTCGCCAAGGTGACGTGATTGTGGAATGCAATGGTGAAGCTGTCGATTCACCCAAAGATGTTGAAAAGATGCTGAAATCAAAGGATAAACGCGGAATCGTTCGATTGCTAATTCAGCGCGGTTCTGCAGAAATCTTCCTTGGTTTTAGTCTCTGATTTTCCGCCGCTTATCCTTCCGCTTTCGCAGCCTGACTCTTTTGAAGATAAAATAACCTTTTAGAATCATTAGAGATTTTAAAATCTGATCTTAAAAAGCGACAATCCTTAAAAAAACGATTGACGCCCAAAAGCAAGGCGCGTATAAGCGGCCTCGCCGCGAAGGTGGTGAAATTGGTAGACACGC
>JAZUEA010000376.1:0-4667 GCA_045639945.1 Myxococcota bacterium | reverse complement strand
TGCTTGGCTGCGTATTGTTCGCCCGTTGCGAATCCACGAACGGCGGCACTACGCTCCACCAAGTCGGCCCGGCGATAGTGCTCGAAAGCCTGGCTGAATTCACCAATTCGCGCATAGTTGTCGGCACTTTGCTCGTAAAATTCGGCCTGTGCACAACAAAGGGCAACCGTTCTCAAAATGCCCATCGCTGCTTTGTCATCGATGTAAGCTTCTTCAGGCAGCGCGTTTTGGAGCTTTTCTTCGGAACGCTCAAGCAATCTCGCAGCGGCCGCACGCTTGGATTGACCAGCCGCTTCGTAAGCTTGCGCGGCTCGATTGAAATCACGAGCGCAGGCAAATGCTTCGGCAGCACGCAGTGGCATTTGCGCAGATGCTTAGCATTCACCGGCTTCGTGAAATGAGCCAGCCGACATAAACATGCGAGCTGCCTTGGAAAATTGCTCGCGTTCCAACAAGACTCGACCGATTCGCTCACACGTTTCAACGCGCCAAGCATGAATGGCGCGACGCGTGCGGCCAGCCAACAAATAATGATATGCCGCATCGCCGAACTGTCGAGCAGCGAAAAACTCATATGCCATCTCGAGTTCGGTGGCATTGGGCTCGCTTTCTTCGGTCGGTTCAACAGGCGCTGGCAACACGCTTGTGGTTCGCGATTCTTGGGCTGCGCGTTTGTGCATTTCTTGCGCTTCGGCAAACATGCCCGCGCGCGCGTAAGCTTCGGCCGCCGCTCTAAAGTAACCCGCCTTGGCTTTCAGCTCGGCTTCGCGACGGTGAACCGCAGCTCCGGTGGGAGCCAACCCTTCCGGTTCGGACGGCTCTTCGGGCTCAGCATCCGGCGGCGACGAATTTTCCAGCAATCGATCCGCGCGATTCGGCTGACCAACTTCAATGCACAGCGCACGAGCACGCTCAATCTCACCGTGCGAAACCAGCAACTTCAGCGCACGCTCCAGCTGGTTCGCGTACAAATAAACGTTGGCCGCTTCGGTAATTAACCCCGCTTGCAAGTAGCATTCTGCCGCTCGATCCGGCAAATGCACCGACTCCAAAATTTTGGCCGCCTCAATCGTGTGGCCACCGAGCGCAAAAGCCTCAGCCGCTGGATGCAGATGGTTGCCCATGATGTAGGCTTTCGCCGCCTGCTCGTAAAGACCACCTTCCTGATACGCCACGCCAGCCTGACGGTAATTGCCGTCGAACAACAAAAGATCGCCAGCCTCCTGGAAACGCTTCAGGCGCAACAAGAGCTTGCTACCTGAAAGTCCGGCCTGCTCAAAAAGCGTTGTCGCTTCATCAAGTTGACCTTCCGCAACCAGGCGGTCGGCTTCTTGCAAAAGCTGCTGGCGATTTTCATCACGCTCGGCTTTTTCAACCAGCTCCTCAGACGACGGCACTTTTGGCTCAAGACCCGCTTTTTCACGCGCGCGCGCATCATCCAAACCGTGGCGCAAATAACATTCGTACGCAGCCTCGGGTTGTTGCGCCGCCATCAAAGCATCGGCCGCAGCCAAGAAGTTTCCCATCTTTTGTTATCAAGTTGCGAGCGGCTGATAAAACTTAAGACGCCGAAAGAGCTCAGCCGCTTTGCGCCAACAACCCGCTTGCATGAAGTAATTGGCTGCTTTGGACAGAGCCTTCAGCTTGATCGCCAACTCGGCTGCTTTTTCAAAGTGGCCCAACTTTAAGCAAAGCGTCATTGCCTTTTCGTAGAGCCTGCCTTTTTCGTAAGCGTGCGCCGCGTCGGAATCTCGACCCAATTTCAAATAGAGCTCGGCCGCTTTTGTGCAGCTGTTCGCCTGCAAATAACACTCGGCCGCTTTTTCGACTTGGCCCTGTTTCAAAAACAACTCGGCCGCTTTTTCGAGATAGCCGTTTTTCAGGTAAAGCTCGGCAGCCTTTTCGTTTTCGCCAGCATCCATGTAGAGCTTGGCCGCGGCATCACTTCGACCACAGCGCAGCAACAACTCCGCTGCTTCAGAAACTTTGTTGCACTCCAAGTAAAGTTTGGCGGCTTGCTCGTAGCGCGCATAATCGCAGTACATGGCGGCCGCCTGATCGAGCTCGCCTAAATTCCGATAGATTTCCGCAGCTTTGTCGAGAGCTTGAGCTTTTAAGTAACTCGCAATCGCCTGTTCGTGTGCTTCCGCTTGTTCATAAATATCGCCAGCACGCTCGTAACGACCGGCGTTAAAGAAAATCTGAGCAGCTTCCAGCGGACGATCGAGCTCCAGCCAAAGTTCAGCGGCGCGCTGCGACTGACCCGCTTGCATGGCGCATTCAGCTGCTTCAACCTTGAGGCCTTCACCCAAATACAGCGCAAACGCGTCGTCGTAACGACCAATTTCGCAGAAAAGCTTGGCGGCGCGCTCGTGTTTTTTCGCTCGAATGCACAACTTTGCAGCATCAAGCACGCGATCTTCAGCAATGTAATCGTCAATCGCGCTCAAAACTTCGTTCAAACGCAAGTGCGCATCACCCGCGCTCAAGCCCGCCAGCTGCAAAGACTCAAACGCTCGTGCGTTGTCACCCAAGCGCTGATACGCCGACGCCGCCTGCTCGTGTTGACCAAGTGCCGTGTAAAGCGAAGCCGCCGCCTCATACTGATGCGCCTTCATAGACGATGAAGCCGCTCGCTCCAGCAAATTCGCGCCTCTAAACGCAAGAGCGGCTTCTGAAAACCGCTCCATACGCTCGTAAAGTTCACCCACTTTGTCAAACCGCTCGAGCTTTTTGTACAGCTCAGCAGATTGATTCAAAGCCTCTTCAAAAACGCGGCGCGACGTTGATGAGTTCAGCGAATTCGCATACTGCTCAAAGGTTTGCGCGGCTTGTTCAAAATCTCCAGCCTGCAAGTACGCAACAGCTGCTTTTTCAAGCTGACCCACTCGCACAAAGCTCATTGCCGGCGATAACCCTGCAATTTTATAAGCATTGAGAGCAGCTTTGATTTGTCCAACCGAAAAATAGAGCTCGGCCGCTTGCAGCGGATCGCCTTCGTGCAAAAACGCCTCGGCCGCATCCACCGTTTGTCCCACACGCAAACGCGCTTCACTCTCGGGCAAACCGATTCGGCGGTAGGATTCCAGCGCTTCAGCACGACGTCCCAACTTTTGAAACAGCGGTGCAGCCTTTTCGAAATCGCGCGCCTGAAAATAGCAATCCACCGCTTTGGAGAGCATTTCGCACGACTCGAAAAGTTCCGCTGCTTTCGCGAAATTGCCTGCTTTTTCAAAAGCTTCTGCCGCTCGCGAATTTTGATTGGTTCGCAGCAACAACTCACCAGCCAGCGCGAATTCGCCAGCTTTCAAGTAGTGGTTGAGCGCTTCGTCCAGCAAACCAAGTCGTGCGTAAGCTTCTCCGCCGCTATAGCCCGCCGCTTCGTAGGCTTCGATCACCGCCCATTCCGCATCACGCGGCGTTTCGTACAAAATCGGCAAGTGGTGCTCTGGACCGACATTTTGGAAATGCACGTCAGCCACCACACTTGCGGCCCACGTTAAAATCGGTCGCGCTTGAAGTCGTTCGCTCGGCTCAAGCTCCTGGTTGCCACATAAATAGAGGTAACGATGTGCACGCGTAATGGCGACATACGCTCTACGAACATCGATGCCGTCTAACTTGCCCGAGAACAAATCCCAGACCAAAACTGCATCAAATTCGAGACCTTTCGCCTCCTCAACCGTCAAAACCAACTTGGGCTGATTGAGCTCCGAAGCAAGCGCATTTTTGCGACGCCAATCTGAAACAATGACCGCAGCCGAAAGATGAACCGATAAAATCGAAGTAAGTACTTGATTTAATTCAGCAAAACTCACGTCATCGGCGCGACGACAAAATGCGCACGGCATGCCCACCAACGGACTGGACATTGCCACCACACCGCGGTGCTCGTCAGCCAAAGCATCTGGGTGCGTCGACAAAAATCCGAGCGCAAGTTCGTGAATCGTCGCAGTATTTCGAAGGTTTTGACAAAGCGAGTGAGAAAACGGCGCGCGGTGAAAGCGCTCCTCAATCAGATGCCAAGCGCTGTCTACGCGAAATGCACTACCACGAATGTTTTGATGCGGATCAGCCGAGAACAGCAAATCGCCGCCCTCATGAAGCTTGTTTAAAACCTGCGCAAAGAGCTCTGGCTCTAAATCCTGAGATTCATCGACGAAGATGTGCCGAAAGGTTTGTTTTTTCAGCGATTCCACTTCTTGTGGTGCAACAAACGTGACGCGTTCAAACAACGCATCTGCACCAGGAATCGAGTGAAAAATCCGCTTGGCCTCATCCAAAAGCGTGTTCGACAGCGTAACAAACAGCGTCTCACTCGGATCGGCGATGCGATAAATCCGATAGAGCATGACCGTGGTTTTTCCGGAACCAGGTCCGCCGTAGATGAACGCCGGCGTTCGCAGCGATGGAGATGTCAGCGCCCACTGCTCTTCGGTCAACTTCAAAAAGAGCTCGCCTTGACCTTCCGCCCAGGCATTCAGCTGCGCAACATCCTGAAACGCGAACCAGCGTTCACCATCGAGCAAATCATCATGTTTTTCGGCACCTTGACCAACCTGCAGCAAATGCTCCAAGAGGTCGTCAACTTCGATTTGCTCAAAGCTCTCCAAAACATGCTGTTCACGAAGCGGCGTTTCGGTTTCTTGGCGATTGCGCGAAAAACG
>JAZUEA010000375.1:0-2606 GCA_045639945.1 Myxococcota bacterium | reverse complement strand
AACGGTGTCAATGACGATTTGCAGCACGTTGTAGCGCGGCTTGGGCTTGGCTTCTTCGACAGGTTCCGGCGCAGGTGCGGGCTCTTCGGGTTCTTCGACAGGAAGTGGGGCGTCACCGCCTTGGCAGTTTTCGTCGATGCCGTTGCCAGGAATATCGCGAGCGCCGGGGTGAATGTCGGGATTCGAATCGTCGCAATCACCGCCTGCAAAGTAGTAGGCGTAACCGTCATGATCGCGGTCTGTGATTTTGCGGCCCAGTTCAATGGTGAGTCGCGAGAGATCACCCTGTAATGGAATGAAGGATTTGGCGGTTGGTGCAGATTCCAGTGAAAATGCTGCAAATCCAATGCCTGCAATGCCAATCAAGCCAATAATGATAGCTGGGATGGCGCGATTGAAGGCGCGCGGCAAAACGCAGCAGAAAGCGAGTCCCAAAAGGCCGGCCGCTCCGAATGCAATGTAACCGCCCAATTTAATGGAGCCCAGATCGAGACCAGAAAGGTAGTAGAGAACGGCGGCCACAATTGCCAAAAGTGCAATCAATGGCCAAATCGGCAGCGGGAATCCGAGGCGACCGTTTGGCGCAATCTTTCGGAAAATAAAGAAGAAAAGGCGCTGAAGCGGGCAGAGGAAAATCGCACCAGCGATGAGTCCTGCCAAAACGGTGAGTGCGACAAATGGGCCAGCGAATGCACGCTGGTTAAATGCGTGCGCAATCGGAGCGGCCACAAACGCAAAACCCGGCGCAACTAAAAGAGAAACGCAAGAGGCCACAATCCACGCGGTGACAGATTGAAGCGTTGCAGGTGAAGTTTTAGTGCCCGGAAAAACGAGCGATTTAACGCTTTCGCGCAAATTCAAAGTGCGCGAAATAGAAGGGAAAATTAGCGAAAACGCAATGCCAACGGCCAAGCCAACTGCGCAATCGAGTGCTACGATCAACGCCAACGTGAGCAAACCATCGCCTGTGCCGCGCGTAAACACGCCATCTTTTGTGGTGGCGCGGATGGCTTCAATCAGGCCAATGACAAAATAGGCGATTAATCCGGCGGTGAGGCATGCCTTGGGCCGGATAAATTCTTTTGAATTTTCCATAGGGGCTCCTTACGAAAAGTTTGCCTTTTTACGCGGTTTTTAAAGGGCTTTCAATCCGAAGGCTGGTTCTAAAAAGTGGCATTTTTGTGCCTCAAAAATGCTTCTCTTGATCTTCGAACCGAGCGCGAGCAGACTTCCGCGCGATGCAAATTTTGAGATTTCTGCGACCTTCCACTTTGTTCTTGGCTTCGTTGGCAGGCAGTTTGCCTGCGTGCGACGAAACGCCGGTTTCCGCGCCCGTTGAAGAAAAGCGTGAAATCGAGCTGGTTGCGCGCGAATCCATCGCCATGACAACAGCGGTTTTTCTAGATTTGGTCGCGGAATCTGAGCGCGCTCACGTTTCTCGCTCTGGCCCTGTTTTGGATCCCGCAGCACCGGGTTGGGAACGCATTACGCAGCTGGCCGGTCGTTCGCCGTGGCGCGCACCGCGTGTGATCAACGAAAAAGGTCGTGAACGCTCCATTTCGTGGCTGGACAGCATTGGCGGCAGCATCTTTTTTCCGGTCGATGCAACCGGTTCAAATTTGCGCGTGCTTGAGTTTTGGTTGAAGCCTATCGCGCAAGGCCAGCGAGTGAGTGTGTTTTTGGACGAAGTGCCGCTTGCCACAGTGCAAGTGCCGCTTGAAGGCAAAACTTTCCGGTTCAATTTGCCGGGTGAAGGTCTTGCGCCAGGTGAGCATAACGTCCGATTTTGGTTCAGATTTTCGCGCGCAAAAGGTCAAACACGAACGTCGGCAGCTCTTTCGGGCATGAGGCTTTTGCCTGAAGGCGATGCGCCTGATTTGCCCATGCGTTGGGTTCATGTTGACGCGAGTGATTCGCAAACACAGCCGGATTTACAGGGAATTTCCGGTCCGGCTTTGCTTGCAGGTGCACCGGCTCAGTGGTCGTATTACTTGGTGCCGCCGCGAGGTGCTCGTCTTAAAGCGGAAGCCACGGTTAAAACAGGTGATCCTGTCGTTTTTGCGGTGCAAATCGAAGAAGATGGCGCGCCGTTAAGCGAGCTTTTGTCAACGCACGTTTCTGCCGGTCAAACTGAAGAAATCGATGTAGATTTGGATGCTTATGCAGGTAGGCCTGTGCGCTTGAATTTGGAAACGCGCGGACAAAATGGGCCACTTGAACGGGCTGCATGGCGTCATCCCATTTTGACAATGCCGGTCGTTGAAAAAGCGCCGCTTGAGCCTGTCCGAAATGTGATTTTGTGGTCAATCGACGGATTGCGCAGTGATCGCGTGAGTTTAGGCCGCCAAGGTGAGCGTGCGTCGACGCCAAATTTGGATTTGTTGGCCAGTGAAGGTGCGGCCAGCGTGGATGTTTGGTCCGGCGGCGGTAGCGCGGCAACGGGGCACCGACGTTTGCTTGCGCCTGTCGAAAATGCAACGCTGCTCGATTTGTTGCAAACGGCCAAACAACCACGAACGACGGGCATTATCAGCGCTACAAACAGCGTGCCGAACGATTTGTCCGATTTATTTAAATCGCACGTAGATCTTCAAAAAACAGGTGAT
>JAZUEA010000374.1:0-1887 GCA_045639945.1 Myxococcota bacterium | reverse complement strand
CGCAGTGCTCGCGGGCGGCATTTCCTCTGAACGCAACGTCAGCTTAGTCACCGCCAACGCCTGTGCCGATGCGCTGCGCCGAAAAGGCTACGATGTTACCGTTTTAGACGCCGGTCGCGATATCGCAGAAAAGCTCATCGCCACAAAACCCGACGTTGTTTTCAACGGTCTCCACGGCACTTACGGCGAAGATGGCCGCATCCAAGGCCTCTTGGACTGGATGGGCATCCCCTACACCGGCGAAAGCTGCCGTTCGAGCCTGCTCGCCATGGACAAAGCTCTCTCAAAGCTCATTTTCCGCCAGGCTAACTTGCCGATTGCCGAAGATGAGATTTTGACGCTCGCTGAAATCCGCTCTGGCGCTCGCCCCAACATGGCATTGCCGTTGGTTTTAAAGCCGATTGCCGAAGGTTCCAGCGTTGGCGTTTCTATTGTGAACACCGAAGAGGCGTTAACCGAAGCACTTGCTTCTGCAACCAGCGATCTCTTGTGCGAGAAATTTGTGCAAGGTGTTGAAATTTCTGCAGTTTCAATGGGCCAAGAAAGCCTTGGCTCTGTTGAGATCGCGCCGAAGCATGAATTCTACGATTACGTGGCAAAGTACGATGAAGCCGGCACGGAATACTTTATTCCACCGCGAGTTGATGCCAAAATCTTAAAAGAAGCTGAAGAGTTAGGGGTTAAAGCTCACATCGCACTTGGCTGCAAAGGCATTACACGCACCGACATCATCATTAGCAAAGACGGCCCCGTGATTCTTGAAGTGAACACACAGCCCGGCATGACCTCGCACAGTCTGGTGCCACAAATCGCGCAATCTCGCGGCATTTCTTTTGACGACCTGGTCGAAATCATTCTCGACAGTGCGCAAAATAATGCGCAATAAAAACGAGGACTTAAGCGAATGAGCAACCGCTATAAACGCCAGGGAATCACGTGGTTCGATGTGTGGAGCGCTATCAAGCGTTTCGCGATTCGTGCTGTACGCCCGTGCGTTCGCGGTCTCATCATTTGCGGTATCCTCTTTGTTGCCGCTTTGGGCTGCATTAAAGCCTATGAAATGATCCGTCAGTTGCCACACTTTGATCTCACTGAGATTGAACTGAATCCCATTGCGCACCTGACGCGTGATCAAATTTTAGAAGCTTGTGGGCTTGATCAAACCGTCAATATTTTTGAATTCGACAAAGCTTCAGCCACGAAAAATATTCTTGAATTTCCGTGGGTTGCAGAAGTTGAAATCAA
The DNA here is from genome assembly GCA_045639945.1 of Myxococcota bacterium. GTDB lineage: Bacteria > Myxococcota_A > Bradymonadia > UBA7976 > UBA1532 > UBA1238. Next base: position 642 of record JAZUEA010000374.1, on the reverse strand, counting down.
AACGGATTTACCCAATCGGGTTTCCATTCATGTGACGGAGCGCGAAGCGGCAGGCATTTTGGTTTTAGGTGAGCTTTTTCTGATCGATAAAAACGGTCATCCCTTTGCGCAAGCCAAAAAAAAGCTCACGAACTTGCCATTGATAACAGGACTCGATCCAGAAACTTTCGATCCAGAAACTTTCAAGCCTAAAGATCCTTACACGGCGGAGCGCATTGTGCAGGGACTTTCCATTGCACAAATGTATACCCAAAGTCCGTTCGCTAAAACTTGGCCACTCAGCGATGTTTGCTTGGCAGAGGGCGAACGTTACGAACTCCATTTGGGAGAAACGCGAGTTGCGTTGGGCAAAAAAAACTTACCGGAAAAGCTCGAACGCACCTACGCCATTCTCGATCACTTGGCTCGACACAAGTTGGACGCCAACTATATTTTGTTAAGCGAAGCGCATCCTCGCGCGATTGTATCCGAAAAACCAATTTCAGGACGGGCACTTAACCCTACTCAGGAGGCTAGGTAATGGCACGCGAAGTCATCGTGGCGGGTTTGGATCTCGGAACCAACGCGATCAAATGCGTCGTGGGCGTCTACCGCGAGGACGAAACGCTCGACATCATCGGCGTGGGCAATTCCACCACGCAC
>JAZUEA010000373.1:0-6908 GCA_045639945.1 Myxococcota bacterium | reverse complement strand
GCCAGCTCTGAAGCACTTCCGCCGCCGGAATTTCCTTGTCGCCTGCGCGGAACGTAATTTTCAGATCGAACCAGTCCACGCCGGCGGTGACCTGAACTTTGGGCTGCAAGCGCTCCGCAATGCGATGGTGACGCAGCGTTTCCGTGCCAAACAACACAAAGCTTGGACCAAGCGACATGCGCGCCGAGGCCAAAAAGTCCAGCGCACCCAAACCGCGCAAAAGCGCCGGCACCGAACGACCAAGCACTTTTTCCAATCGATGGCGCAACTTGCTCTCGGCCATTCGATCGCGCGCAACCATCGCGTCACCGAGCGAGACGTAAGATCCCACATCTTTGGGTGCCACTCGCGTCACTTCGGAACCGAGCTTGTATCCGAAGCGCAAGTCCACCTCTAAGATCTCGTCCACCTCGCGCAGCAAAACGTGACCTTCAATTTCGTCCGCCGACAAAACCGAGGGCAAGCGCTGCGAATCCAGCTCGACCAAAACCGCGCTTTTACGCACGAAGCTGTCGATGAACTTGTCCGCCTCGTCAAACGGCACCGGCGGAAGCGGCTGCAACAAGCAATCAAGCGCTTCCTGCGGAACCAGCGGATCCAAAGCCTGAAAATCGCCTTTCGCCGTGACCACGTAGCCGGGACCAATCGGAAAGACCGCAATAACCGGCTCTTTCCACGAAAGTTCCAGCGCTTCTTCAGAATCGGTTGCCAGCAAACGCGGAACGAACGGCTCAAGCGACGGCGTCAAGTGCTGCTCGTCAAAAACCAGTTCATCCACTTGCAAAAGCGATTGAAACGCCTCTTCAACCGCTTCATCGATCATCGCCTGAAAGCGGTTGCCTTCAAGCGTGCGGCCATCGCGCGTCAACTTGACTGCACGACCTTCCGCGCGGTGGAACGCCAAATCCGCTTCGGTGACGCCCTGAATCCGTTTCGCAAGTGACTCCGCCGATTCAGGCAAAGGCAAAACGCGCAGTTCGTGACCATCGGGCCGCGACAAACGCACAATCTCGCGCTTGACCGGCACGGGCTGTCGCGAAAACTCAAGCGGTTGCAGCGTGTAGCGAATGAAACCTTGCTCGCGATCTTCGCCGTCCGGCAGTTGCACGTCCTTCGCCAACAAACCTTCGAGCGAAACCGGCCACGCGGGAACGTCGAACAGCGAGCGCAGAGAAGGCGTGTTCCAAGCGTGATACAAGATCGCTTGCGCCACGTGAGCACAATGCGCCGTCTTGGAAGCACAGCAATCGCACGTCCAAGGACCAACCGGAAACGAATCTGGGTGGCCGTGGTAGTGTGCAACAGTGTCCTGGCCAACCCACCAGTCGTCGTTTCGTCCGGGAACAAGCGGCATCATGGGCGGAAGTGAGCCAGATAAATCGAATTCAATAGCCCATTCCTGGCCCAAGCGACGCAGCACCGCTGCAATGCGAGCAGGTGTTGCGATTTCGGGGTCTGGTCTTGCGATGATGAGGCCCATCAGGCGAGCCTCCAGTGATGTGTCTTCGGTTCAGAGTCGAGCTCAGCAAGCATCATGGTGGCGCGAAACCTTCCAAAGGAAATACAGGAAAGCCGCGCAACTAACAGAAAGCGCGCGTAAAATCAACCATTTCCGCTTGGGGGTTTCATTATCACGGTGCGAAGTTGCGAGCTTGCAGAGCCGAAGTGCCGCGACTTTTCAAGCGAATCGCCTCACTTTCGCGTTGCAGGTGTGTTCCCGCGTGCAATTTGAAGGCGCATCCGCTACAAAGCGCCGCTTTTTCGGGAGTAATGCCTTGTCCGACAACCCTGAAAGTTCAGCCCTTTCCGATTCAAACGCCAACATCCGGCGCATCGGTGCACGTGGTGCGCTCGCGATCGTCGCCGGTTCCATGCTGGGAGTTGGCATCTTTCTGTCGCCGGTGCAAATGGCCGCGCTGGTAACGAACCCACTCGCATTCATTGGTGTGTGGTTTTTCGCTGCCATCATCGTCATTGGCGGTGCAGGTGCATACGCTGAGCTCGCGACGCGGTACCCTCGTGCAGGTGGAGACTACATCTTCATTCGTGAAGTGTTTGGATCTTCGGCTGCGTTTGCGAGCGGTTGGGCCTTAGTGGCCGGTATCTTCGGTGGAAGTATTGCCGCTGTCGCTGTGGCGCTTTGCCAGTATCAGTTGAGCACGCTTACTGGCACGGACTTAGTGGCGCTTCATCCCATTGAAGGTGTGCCACTGAGCGCTGCGCAGTTGATCGCCATCGCGTTCGTGGTGGTCCTCACCGCGCTGAATGCTCGTGGGGTCACGCTGTCGGAAGGGGTACAGAAGCTCTGCACCTTGGTACCCATCGGATTACTCACGGTACTTGCAGCGTACGGGTTGGTCTTTGTTGCGCAACAAAAGGCAACTCCCACGCCTGCAGTGACCGAACAACCCATTACACTTTCGGCACTTGTCGCTGCATACCTCCTTGCTTACTTCGCGTATTCAGGATGGAACGCCGTGACCTATGTGGCAGGTGAAGTGAAGGAACCCTCACGCAGCATTCCAAGTGCCTTAATCGGCGGCGCAGGTGTCGTCGCTTTGCTCTATATGGTGTTGTGTGTTGTGTTCATGTTGGTCCTCGGCATGGGTGGACTGGCTCAATCGGGCGAAGCTGGTTCGTCACTTGCAGGTGCACTGTTTGGCTCCTCTGCCGGCACAGCCATGAACTTTGTGGTGTTACTGGGTCTTACTGCAACGTTGAATGCGAGCATTCTGGGCGGAGGTCGCGTTGCCTACGCCATGGCAAAGGATGGTGCATTCCTCAAGCGAGCCGCTGTGTTAAACGAGAAGACCAACTCCCCAGCTGCAGCGCTTTGGATTCAAGGCGCATGGGCGGTCCTTCTCATCGTCACCAACTCTTTTGATCAATTACTTGCGGCCGTCAGCCTCACCATGCTCTGTACTGGATCGCTGACCGTCCTCGCTTTCTTTGTGGTGCGCCTTCGTGAGCGAAACAAGTCCACAGCTCCCGGCGTGTGGAAGGCCTTTGGTTTCCCCGTACTTCCCTCACTTTACCTCATCAGTTCCGCAGTTGCGCTTGCAGTAGAGGTCACTCGCGCAATTCAGGAACCCGACTCCGGCGGCATCCCGCTGATCGGCTTAGCAATTGTGGTCTTTGCCTTCATCGGACACGCGAGCTTTCAGCGCATCAAGTCCAAGACCTCTTCTAAGAGTTAAGAACTTTCCGCCGAAAACCTTTCCTTCCTTCATTCAACCTTCAGAGCTTTTTCACTCAAAAGCTCGTTTCTCGATCAAACAAAAGACAACTTTCAGCGCAAAAGTGCCACTTCTGCACACGTACAATCCTTCACTTCAGCGCAAAAGTGCCTCTTTTGCACACGCACTTTCATTCACTTCAGCCCCAAAGTGACACTTCTGCACGCGCACTTTCCTTCACTTCAGCCCCAAAGTGCCACTTCTGCACGCGCACTTTCCTTCACTTCAGCCCAAAAGTGCCACTTCTGCATGCGCACTTTCTCTACTTTAAGCCCTAAAGTGCTTCTTCTCTTCTTTCACAGTGCCGCACTTCAGTGCTTAAAGTTCGCTTCTTTTCTTGCACTGTCCTTCACTTCAGCGCTGAAAGTTCTCTTCTTTTCTTGCACACTCACTCACTTCAACGCTGAAAGTTCTCTTCTTTTCTTGCACACTCACTCACTTCAACGCTGGGAGTTCACGACTTGAAGCAAGCGTTCAGAGCTTCCCGCGCTGGGAGTTCACGACTTGAAGCAAGCGTCCAGAGCTCTCCGCGCTGGGAGTTCACGACTTGAAGCAAGCGTTCAGAGCGCTCCGCGCTGGGAGTTCACGACTTGAAGCAAGAGTCCAGAGCTCTCCGCGCTGGGAGTTTGCTCCTTTTTTATGGGGTACAAAGGTTTGAGTTGAAAGTGAGAGAGGTTGAAGGCTGAGTTGAGAAGGTTTTGAGGCGGGAGTTTAGCGCTCGAAGTCTTGGTTGTTTGCTGGCGTGCTGGCGTATGTGCGGTTCAACGCTTGAACTGTGCCATTTTCGCCGTCCCAGTCGATTGCTGCGCCAATCCACCATGCACCTGTTGAAGCGAGAGTTCCCGTAAATGTGCCGGCCAACTCTCCCTTTATGAAGACAGTCATCGTGGTCTGCGCTTCACCCCAATAGTTATCGGTGTCAACGTAGGTATCACCGCGGTAGTAGTACGCTCCTACCTCGTAGGGACCTCCGATCTCTGAAGTGATCTCGGGAAGCTGCAAGCGAATACCTTCAGGACCTCCGCCATCAGTATCGTCCTTGGCGAGCACCGGGTTACCTTCTGGACCTGTGGGGCCCCAATCCGGCTGGCGGTTTTGAGCGCTGCAGCTGAGTCGGGGCTGAAGACTCGCGCTTGCACCATAGGCCTTCCACTTTGTACCTGGACGCCTCATGTGCAGATCCACGTCCGATCCATTTTGATCGTCCTCATCCGCATCGATTGCGTTATGCCACCTGAGCTGCACGGCGATAGCTGAATCGGGTAAAGCTTCAATGGTCACGCGCGCATTTGACTGCCTGCAGCGCTCAGACGGTGCTTCCGTTCCTTGATCGTCTGTCACTTTCAGGTCAAAGACATACGTTCCAGGTTGATCAACGTAGAACTTCGCGGTCGGAGTGCTGGGATCGTCGTCGACAGCTGTCTCCATTGGCTGGTTAATGTTCAGATACGACTCGGCAAGCTTTGAAGTTGAACCCTCGGGGCGAGACACCACCGACCAATCCCAACGAACGACCCGGCCGTCACCGTCGGTACTTCGCGATCCATCTAAGGTCAGGAACTGCAGAGGTGACACTTCCAACGGAAGATAATGAGCCTCGGCAAGTGGGCAGAAGTTCTCCACGCCATCACCATAGGCAAGCACCTCGATGTGAGGTTTCAAAGGATCGTTTGTCTCAATGACCACTACACCCTGGCGAGTATCCGTTGTGCGCGGCGTGAAGCGAACATTCATGCTCTGAATGGAGTCACCCAACCCCGATTGCGCGGCCGGTAACGCGAAAGGTGCCACAGGGTTCTGCGGAGAAAGCGAAAACTCCGGCGCGGAACCTTCCTTCATTTCAAACGAGTAGATGTGCAGCGGCTGCAAACCACAGCTTCTGATGTCGAGAGCTAAGGTGTTTTGCGTGTAAAGTGCGCTGCCTGTGAAGTTGAGTTCGCTCGGTACAACCTCAATGCAAGGCGATGCGCCGTTCGCAGACAGGGACAGTGAGGCTTCAGGTGTGACAGGATCGTTTGAACGAACAGCCAATGTCACCGCGGAGGGGTCTTCTGTTTCAGACTTGAAGGCAACTTTCAGCGTTGCAGCTTTGCCCGCTGAGATGCCCGGTACACCGTCGCCGTCCAGATCGGACAGATCTGTTGATGCAGAAGTGACATCCGCACCATTTAAAGTAGTGACCTTGAACCGATTGATGTTCGACTGATCGCCGTAAAGTGTGAAGCTTTCGAGGAAGAGCGTCTGCTTTCCGCCGTTGGAGAGCTGAATTTTGCCGGAAACTTCGTTACCCGCAGCCACACGGCCGAAGTCGTACGCGTCAGGCGTGAACACCACTTCTGGAGAGCCGCCTGTTGCCACAACAGGAATGGTCACTTCGCGCTTGTCGGGGTCGTTCGTTTCGAACATGAGCTTGCCGGACTGCGCGGAATCTTCGGGCGCTGTGTATTCGAGCACAAAGGTCAACGCGCCAGCGGGCTCAATTGAGATCACTTTCGGAAAGCTCATCTCGCCTTGTGCATAGACTTCGTGCACAACAGGCTCTGCTTCTTCAATGTAAGAGAGCGTGTGTCCGCTGGAAAACGTTGCATTGAAGTGTGCAAGTTTGAGGACTTCGCGGCCTTCGTTCACCACTTCAACGGTGCGGGAAATCGTTTCGCCCGCAGCAATGGAAGGAAACGTAAAAGACTCAGGCGAACAGGAAAACGAGCCCGCCGCCTCGGAACGTACGCCTTCGTCGCAGGCGCTGAGAGCTACAAGGCCAAGAAGGATCGCCACACCTAATTTCATTGCTGATCTCCAACTTTCACGGCGTCGCGTCACGCCGTTTTAGGTGCGCGCATCATATTCAAAAAGAAACCGGGAATCTCTGAAAAAGTCTCGCGCAACTGCATTGATGTAAGTGCGCAACTTTTCAATCAAATCGCAAACCACAGCGCAAAAAGTTTCGTTACTCAATTCACGAATGCGAACACGTGCGATTTTTTCTTTGCAACACTCGAAAATCACGCACTCACAGCCAAGGCGGAAGTCCGTTTTTTGTAATTATTTTCGAGAACTTTCGATGACGAGATTATTTTTTAAAACAATTTTTTTTAGAACTTGTTTTTAGATTTTGGTGAACTATACTCCCGCCCGTTTGTAGTTCTTTGTTCACGCTCAAGCGCCTCTTGTTCAAGCTTCTCGATTCGCGATCTTGCCTAGCAGTTCCTGATTCGACTTGTACTAAGTCGCTCACCGCCTCGGCGATGGGTGCGTGACGCCGAAAGTTTTGCGCGGTCTGTGAGATCGCAAAAGGCGTGGGAAACATCCTGCGTCTCAAATGGGGGTCGCGAAGATTTGCGACCCAACGGAGATAGAAATGTCGAAGAAGCTCTTTATTGGCAGCCTGAGCTGGGGTACGGACGATCAGGGCCTCCGCGCTGCGTTTGAGCGTTTTGGTGAGATCACCGACGCTAAGGTCGTCACCGATCGTGAAACCGGCCGTTCCCGTGGTTTCGGTTTCGTGACCTTCGCTGAGGATGCCGACGCGGACCGCGCTATCGAGGAGATGAACGGTCAGAGCCTCGATGGTCGCGCCATCAACGTCAACGAAGCGCGCGATCGTGAGCGTGATGGTTCTCGTGGTCCTCGCGGTGGCTTCGGTGGCAACCGTGGTGGTTTCGGCGGTAACCG
>JAZUEA010000372.1:0-4618 GCA_045639945.1 Myxococcota bacterium | reverse complement strand
ATCAACGCAGGCACAGCGTCTTTGGCTTTGTTGTCGCCCAACCACTGAATGGCGGAACGACGTTCTTCCGTCTGAAGCTTCTCGATCCAGTACGCCGAGGTGTTCGGGTCGGCCGTTTCGCAAGCGGTGACGAAAAAGGCAGAAAGAAGGCTGGTTAACGCAATCCAACCAGCTCGGCGAAAGAACTTAGAGCCCATAAATTTCCCCCGGTCGCTCGTTTGCCATCGCTCATTATGAGTGAGCACGATAGCCGTGCACGCTACACTTCGTGCACTCAACAATCAAGGGAGTCTAAAAAACCTACACAGCGCTTGACCCTAAGGCACGATCTCGGACTAAATCAGCACGCTTTTGAGGAACGCATGCAAACATCCCACAAAGCTTCGAGCATTTATCTCGCCTGCCTCGCGCTGATTCCAGGATTGGCGCACGCCGCGATTGGCCTATTTTGGCACGGAATCATCTTCAGCTGCGTCACTCTTAGCTGCATTTTCGCTTTTATTTCGCTGTGGTCTAAATTTTTATGGCCGCCACTCGCGCCTTGTTTGGTGCTCATTATCATTTATGCATTTTCTTGGATCGCCACCCTCATCGATCTGCGCATTCAAACGCTTCGTGGAAAAAATTTAGAACTTCGCCACCAGCGACGCGCCATTCTGTTTCCAATCTGTTTTTTCATTCCAATTTGGGCCACTTGCGCCGGCATTGAAGAAAATATTACTGGTCTGGTCGAAATTCGCGACGACAGCATGTTTCCGCTGCTTTTGCAGGGCGATGTGCTGCTTTTTGATCGCAAAGCCTATAAAGATCACGCTCCAAAACCGGGCGAACTTGCGGTTTTTAAAGAGAAACAAGGCACTCGCGTACTAAGAGTGATTGCGCAAGGTCAAAACAAAATTCACCTGCGCCACGGCCGACCAGTCATCAACGGCCGTCCCCTTCCCAGACAGCGCATCGAAGAAATGCGGGTTGAGCGCTTTTGCAAAAACGACCAAGCCAAACTCTTTGAACTTGAGGGATTTATTGAAGAAAACGGCGAATCGTCCTACTTGGTCACCACGCCGCGACTCAATACACCGCACATTGAAGTGTTTCCACAACAGCTTGCGAACGACGAACTTTATACGTTGGGCGACAACCGCGCAGTCAGTTTAAGCATTGGCGCATACGGAAAACGAAATCAAAACGAGATCTTAGGCAGACCTCTCGCGATTTGGCGCTCACAAGCGCCTGAAGGCTCAAAAGACGATCGCAATGGCCGTGCCGGCGCTTGGTTGGTCTTTTCAGACGACGCGCCAAACGACACGCATACTCCAGAAATCAACCTCTGATACGGGAAAAATCGTGACAGAGAAAAAGGCTTCCATCGCTCGAATTTTGATTGTTGACGATAACGAAGACGATCACTTTCTGCTCAAGCGATTACTTAAGAATATCGGTCAAGTAGAAGCAGCTTATAATGGTCAAGAAGCGCTGGATCGCCTGCACTCTGAATCTTTTGATGTGGTGATCACCGATCAACGCATGCCCAGAATGAGCGGTGCGCAACTCATCGAAATCATCAAATCCGATCCCGCAATCCAGAGCATTCCTTGCATTTTGCTTTCGAGCCTAGCGAGCCCAGAGGAACTCGTTAACATCCTAAGCGGCGGCCAAATTTTTAGTTATTTCGACAAAAATTTTACGCATGACGAACGCGGCAAATTAGTTTTATCGGTGCGCAACGCCGTGCACGCGCATCAATTGGAGCGCGAACGCAGTCGCCTGCTCGAGCGACTTCGCCGACAAGTCCAGGCGCAAGGCGCGCAGTACAAACTGCACCTCGATTTGGTGTTGAGCACCAGCTGTGTGAGCGCGCTGCAACAAGTGCTCAATTCACTCACTCGTTGGATTCACTGCCGCGCCGCACTTGGACTTTTGAGTTGCTCGCCGAGCGAGGAGCCATGCATCAAAATCTCGATGCCAAGCGGTCAAAAAGCGCTCGACGACAGCGAACTCGAATTTTTGCGCTCGGAATTAAAACAAACCTATCTACTGCTCGCCGGCCCAAACAAACCCGATCAAGCGCGTGCACAACGAGACTCTCGCCTAGAATCGCTGCAACACAACATTTTACCGGTCTTTTTTGAAAAAGAGCTTCGCGGTCTTTTGATGTTGGTTTGCGATCGCGATGAAAAATTAGAATCTGACGAAGCCGAGATTTTTCGTGTTTGGCGCGATCTTTTTCAGGACGACTGCAACCGCCGCTTCACACAGACACTGGATGAACATCGCCGCCTAAAAAGCATGGTTGAAGCCATGACTGAAGGCGTGATCTTCACCAACGAACGCGGCGACATCACGCTCATCAACACGGTTGCACAACAACTTTTGCGCATTTCCGACGATGCGCCATTGGTGCTCGAAACCGTTTTGAACGCACTCGGCATTTCCAGCATGGTGGCGCTTAAATTGTTGCTGCTCTGCGAAACCCGCCAAGTTTGGCACGAAGTCACACTCGACAATCGCGTCATTCAAATTTTGCTGACCAGCGTTCGAGATCACACAGGTGATTACGTAGGCAATCTCGCAGTGTTGCGCGATATCAGCGACGCTCGCGAACAAAGCAAACGCCAAGACGAAATCACGCACATCATCAGCCACGAACTGCGAAGTCCCATCACCTGCATCACAGGCATCTTGGATGTACTCGGCAAAGAAATTGTGGGCGAACTCACACCACGCCAACATCAGTACATCGACATGGCTCGCGCTTCGTGTCAGCGCCTCAGCGACTTAAGCAACGATTTTTTGGATCAAGCTCGTTGGGAACAAGGCCGTTTTCCGTTGGAACTCGCGCAAGTCGATTTGCGAAAAGTAATTTTGGAAACGGCACAGCGCTTTCAAGCCATCGCGCAAGAGCAAGACATTCAAATCATTTTTAACGGCGGCACTTCGCTCGACAGCTACAAACAAAGCGATTTTTTGTGTTTCTGCGACGAGCACCGCATTGGACAAGTTTTGGGCAACCTACTTTCCAACGCACTCAAATTTTCACCACAAGAATCTTCAATAAAAATCGATCTTTATGAACCGATTTCGTTCCCAGATCGATTCATTGTCGTTGTCCACAACGAAGGCGAAGAAATCGCAATTGAGGATCAATCGACGCTTTTCGAAAAATTCCGACAACTGAAAAGCGGCGAGCGACGCGGCGGTTCAGGACTGGGACTCGCAATTTCACGCTCAATTGTGGAGGCGCACGGCGGAGAAATTTGGGTTGAAAGCGGCCATCAAACCGGCACCAACCTTATTTTTTCACTGCCACGCAACGGCGAAGCACACAAAAAGAAAGACGACGCACAGCAAAAACTCGAAGCGATTGCCAATCACGATCGCCATATCCTTTTACTTTCCGACATCTTGCACGAATCGTATGCGATCAAATCGGCGCTGCTCGCCATGCGATTCAACGTTCACCTTTTTCAGCCTGGCGATGATTTGCAATCGTTGCGCGGAAAATTGGCGCTTTGTGTTTGCGCTCAAATCGGCCAGGAAGGCGTGCTGCCACAAGAACTTTCTGCGCCAACACCAGATGAATTCTGCGATTTGCACGATTTTGACAACGTGCCCATGCTTTTTTTCGCGCCGTCCAATTTGCGTCCTCCAGAGCTCGCAGATTTCACGCTGGATTTTCCCGCCGATCCGGCAATGCTCGAAAGTTCGATCAATATTCTTTTATCAAGACGTGAAACGCGTCGTAAGCTACGGATTTTACTCGTAGAATCAGACGAGAGATTTGCCCACGAACTTGCCTTACTTTTAGAGCAAGCAGGCCTTCTCACCTACACCGTTTTTACGCCCCGAGATGCCAAAAAGCGCCTTGATTTACTGCGTCCCGACTTGATTTGCTGCAATTTGGATTTGCCGGGTGCTCTTGAATTCACGCGTTTTTGCAATAACCACGCGATTTCCACGATTTGCCGTTCGCAAGTTGAACCAACGCAAAGCATTGAAGCGTTGGAGCCCTTGGATGCGAAACTTGAACCTCGCGATATATTCAGAGCGATTCGAGTGAAAATCACCAAAGAACACGAGGTATTACATTCATTTTTGCCGAGCGCCCGCGAATTAAATCGAGAAATGACGCTGCGCCGTTCTGAAAACGAGCCTTTCGTTTGCTGCGCCTGCGATATTTTGGGATTTGCTACCGCTGTTGAAGAAAAAGGCGTGATTTGGGGCCACGCCGTCATGGCTCAAACAATAGAATTGGTCCAATCCGTTTTGCGTAAGTATCCCAATAGCAGCATTTTTTTGGGTCACCAACACGACAACGACCTGGTGTTTTTAATAGCTCCAGAAGCCAAATCAAGCGTTGAACACGACCTGATGTACACGTTTGAACGGCTAGAACGCCTGCGCGAAAACGATAACGAACCCAAACTTCATCTGGTGCTTACGTTTTTAGAGAGTCGCGAAGAGCTCTCAACTATCGATTTTGAAAAGGAATTTCAGAGGCTTCGCGAAATCAATCTTCAAAAAAAGTGACAGCACTTAATTTTTTTCTTGACGCTCAAAAGCAAGGCGAGTATAAACGGCCGCGTTGAAACGCTCCTGATGCGGGGTGGAGCTGTCCGGT
>JAZUEA010000371.1:0-4285 GCA_045639945.1 Myxococcota bacterium | reverse complement strand
CCTTGGCGGCGGCAGCTTCTGCATCATCCTTGGCCTTGGCGTCTTTCTCGTCCATCTGCTTTTGCATGGCGGCGAGCTTGTCGTTAAGCTCAGCTTCTTTGTCCTCAGACTTCTTCATGAGGAACATGGCGCCAATGCCGGCACCAGCCAACAAAACAACAACGGCCAAAATGATGGCGACGATCTTGCCTGCACCACCGGACTTCTTCATGACCAGCGGAGGAACAGCGCTGATGCCACCACTGACCGGCGCAAAACCGCCACCGCCCATGAGCGCGAACGGATCGACGCCGTTGGTCTGGTTGTCGGGCGCGATGATCGAGATGTCGAGCAAACCGGAGCCGTCCATGGGACGAGTGCTCTTGGCGGGCGAATCATCGGCACCAGCGAGAGCGTCCAAGCTGAACAACACGGAGTTTTCGTTACGCTGGTTGCGAAGGTGGTTGCCGTCGACACGCGGGCTCTGAATTTCTTTTTCAGGAACGGCCGAGGGAGAAACGATGACGTCCTCATCCTGCTCGGCGTCGTCCAACGCACCAAACATGCCGCCAGACGGAGCAGCCGCTTCGGCCGGAGCTTCGACAGCTGCCGGTGCAGCAGCCGCAGCCGGCGCGCAAAGAGCCGCAAATTCCGGAACAGTGGAAAGCTTGACCCAGCTTGGGAAACCTTCGGCCCACACGAAGCTTTCGCCATCGATGTCGCCGTTTGTGTAGTAGCTTTCAACCTGCTCCTTGGTGAGCGGTCCGCACTGTTCGCGGCGAATGACCACATACCAAACAGCGTTGGGGTCCTGGGCCGGAGCAGCAGCCTGCTCAGCAGCCATCGCGGCGTTCATCGCGTTGACGTTAACAACGTGAGTGCGCTCGTCCTGTTCGTAGCCTTCGTTTTCTTCGCCGGCATCCGCAGGAACCTGAGCGTCGTAAGCCTGGGCCGCAGCCACTCCAGCTTGTGCAAGATCAGCGCCCGGTGCGGCATCCTGCTGCTCGTCAGCGCGCACGACGATGACGTGCGAGCACTTTTTGCAGCGGATCTTAAAGACCTTGTTCCGAACCTTGTCGTCGCTGATCTGATATTTTGCGTTGCAGTTTTCGCAAACGATCCTCATCGAGGCGATTCTCCCTAGCAGCCATGTATTTCAGCCGCGCGTGCGACTGGTCCGGCATGATATGCCCAAAAACAAAAAGCGCAAAGAATTCGGCCACTGGCCTTTGTGACCGAATTCTCCTGTCATTACCGCAAACTAGAATCTTTAGCGGTTGACTTCAGCTTGGGCAAAAAGTCTTTTTTCAATTTTAACAAACGCTCGAATTTCACCTTTTGGCGAGCATCCGTGTAGAGCATTTGCGGCTTCTTGTACTGACCGTCGATGAGCAAGTCGTCGAAGTTGTAGAACTTCGTCTTCACATCTGCATCTTGGGCAAAGCTCACAGACGGCAAAAGGAACATCAAAGCGAACAACATCTTCAAGACTGATTTCATCGAGAACTCCTAGCAAACGCGGGGAAGATAGCGAGATTCCTAAGCCGTGTCGAGTATTCAAAATCCAGATTTGCGGTTTGTACTGGATTGATTGCATCGAGCTGAGCAGAGGGTTCCTCGGTCGCTTCTGCGCCATCGCTTTCTGGCTCTTCAGACGAACCTTCAAGCGAGCCAGACGGCATGGGCATATTTTCCATTTGCTCCAAGAATTGCACCGTTGAACGAAGCGGGTGATCCGCCGGCGCGTTGGTGATCTTGAGGTAGTGGTTGTAATGCGCCATCGCCTCTTTGGGCTTAGAAAGCTGTTCTTCGTAGAGCTTACCAGCGCGCAAAACAGCTTCTGGATTGTCAGGTCGAATCTTCAGCGTTTCTTCGTAAAGAGCCGCTGCAGCTTCGTAATCCTTTGTGCCGTAAAGACAATCGGCTTCACCGATCATCGCTTCGTAGCGATTCGGAAAACGCGCTCGAACCGCCTGGAAATGCGGCAATGCAGTCGCGTAGTCCAAGTAGTCCAGGTAAACGCTCGCCACATTCAAGCGCGCTTCATCCAGCGTCGCATCCAACGAAACCGCTTTTTCAAATGAACTCACGGCCGCCGGAATTTGCGAATTTTTGTAGTAAACAATGCCCAAATTGTTGCGCGCCTGGGCGTGATTTTCTTCGTAACCCAAGGCTTTATTGAACATGAGCTCTGCAAGCGGCAGTTTGTCCTGGCGCAGGTAAATGAGGCCCAAGTTCACAATCGCGGACACGTTTTTCGGTTGAACCGCAAGCACTTCCTTCACGTAACGAAGCGCAGTGTCCAAATCGTTTTTCGCGATGTACGCCGCCGACAAATTGTTGCGCGCTTCAAGATCTTCCGGATTTTCGCGAAGCGCTTCCTCAAACGAGGAAATCGCCGTAGCCGTATCGCCGGTCTTGAGCAAGCTGCAACCAAGCGCGAGCGTTAAACCACGATCTTGAACTCCGCGACTCGCAAGCGCGCGATAAGCCGCAGATGCATCCGCGTGACGACCAAGCTTTTCGTAACAGTACGCCAAGTTCAGCCACGCGATGTCATAATCCGGCGAATCGGCCGTGGCTGCCTTGAACGACTCAACTGCATCCAAGTAGTTAGGCGGCGTTTCTTTAAGCGAGGCTACGCCTTTTTCAAACACAGCCGTAGCGGCTTTGGAAACGCCAACTTTGGTCGTGGGCTTTTTAACGGCTTCCAGTTTGCTTGCCGCTTCAGCCGGATCTTCAACTTTTGTCGGCGCACCACCGCACGCGGAAAGCAGCAAAGCGAGCGCACCAAACGTGCAAAGTTGTTTCGCAGACATCACTTCGCCTCCTCTGCCGCTTCAGGCGCCGCTTCCGGTTCTGCCGTTTCAGCTTCAGCTTCAGCCGCTTTGGCAGCCTTGGCATCTAAGCCGTGCGACAACAAACCTTGCGGATCTTCAACAAATGTCGTGGAGAACGTTGCAGGAACAAGCCACTCCGTGTTCACCACTTCGTCATCCAAAACCGGGAAGGATTCCGGCGTGAGTGTAACCAACAACGACGCGGAACGACGCGACCACTCGTTGTACACGTGGTTTTCGTGGGCCAATCGCAAAGCGTTCGACAACGCCTCGATGGCTTTTTCGTGCAACGGCGCAGCCTGATCATCCAACTCGGCGCGGTAAATCACCTGCTCGTCTTCGTTCAACTCTTCGGGGACCGGCAAGTCGAACAAGCTCTTGGCAAACAAGTAGTAAATTTCGCCGATGCGGTAGAGAGCGCCGGCGCTCACGTCGTAGGCTTTGAGATCGAGCACCTCGAAGTACATCTTTTCGGCTTCGGAGAGCTTGGTCGCCTTTGCTGTCAACGACTTGGTCAACACGTGATACGGGAAGCGAACCTCGATGGCCGCGAAATCTTCGTACACGTATTCAGCTTGCAAGAAGGCCGCTTCTGCCGTGGCGCGACGAACCGCCGGTTGACCGCGTTGGGCATCGGTCAACTTGCGCTGCGTCTTCATCGCCTGCTCCAACTCGCGCGTTGCATCTTTGCGAGCGTTCTTTCCGCCAGCCTTTTGGTAAGCCTTCGCCTTGCGCAAGTAGAGCTCGACCATGGTTTCCGGACGAGATTTGCCGTAAGCCTTGGTGTAGCGATCGTAGGTCTTTTGCGCGTCGCTGAAGTGATTCTGCTTTTCGTGGAACTCCGCGATCTTCAAGAGCAATTCGCTCGAATCTTCGCTGTTCGGGAACTTCTTGACATAGGTCTCGAAGATGTCGATCGCCTGGTCGTACTGCTCCAACGCGGCGCGAATCGAACCAGCGTTGTACAGCGCATCAGCCATTTGCGGAACGTCTGGGAAAGACGCCATTTTTTCGAACCAGCTGGCCGCCGTTTCGAAGTCGGTTTGGCTTTCGTACAACGCACCCAACACAAAGTGCGCCTCGGTCGCCTGCTGAGACTTGGGGTACTCGGCAATCAAACGCTCGTAAAGCTTGATGGCTTCTTCGGTTTGCTCGGCTTCCTCGGTGATAACAGCCGCGTTAAACAGCGCAATGGAGGCTTTTTCGTGGCTCGGGAATTCCTTGGCGAAACGCAGCATTTCGGCCGCAGCTTCCTGCTTTTTGCCCGCCTGCGAAAGTTCCTGAGAGTGCTCGTGGATTGAAATCGCAATCACGTCGCGCAGTTGCTTTTCGCTCAACACTGCGTAGTTCTTGCGATCCAACATGTAGCGGCCCCAGCGCTCCATTTGATCCCAACGGCGCAAACGATAGTTGGAATCGAACAACGTGGCGGCTGCGTGACCAGCGTATTCGTGCTTCGGGTGGTG
>JAZUEA010000370.1:0-2423 GCA_045639945.1 Myxococcota bacterium | reverse complement strand
CTAAGACCGCTTGGCCTCCGACTTCGTCGATTGCGTCGACTGATGCATCGCTTTGCCTGCGCATTTTCCTTTTGGGTGATGCACCCGGCGAGCAGGAAGTCCGCGATTTTGCAGTGGATGAGTGGATTGGCCGTTTCGACGTAACGTTGGATAAGCCGGTTTCTCGTTTGCTCGCGGCCATCGGTTTCCGCACCGGCGAGGCGTTTGCGCACATCGCTCGTTCGCAGGTCATGCCCATGCCGCGCGATACCGCTGGTTCTGAGCCGGTTCGCTTCCGTTATGCGATCACGTTTGATGATGCCGGTCACCGTTTGCCTGATGGCGCAGTTGATTCTTTGCCGGATGGCTTCCAGTTGGTGCCAGGTCAAAAAGTTGAATTCGAACCGATCGTGCCGGAAACAAAGGTGATTTCCGCCGAAAATCAGGCTGAGATCTGCCGCTGCAGCGTGAGCTGTTTTGGTGCTTCCGAACATAACTTCGGCGCCGAAAACACAAGCGGTAACGATACTTCCGCACAAAGCGATTATTCTCTTGGGCAAACTAGCTCGCAATTCGGGCCTATGAGCTCGCACCTCTTCGGAAAGAAGGGCCGGTGACGTTGCGACCCGCTAAGCTTGGAACTCTCGCACTCGTCCTCCACCACCATCTGCCGTATGTTCGCCATCCAGAACACCCGTTTTTCTTAGAAGAACGCTGGTTGTTCGAGGCGATCACCGAAACGTACTTGCCGCTGATTCGCGCTTGGCGACGGCTTGAACGAGATGGTGTGCCGTTTTGCATGACGGTCAGTTTGTCGCCGCCGCTGATTTCGATGCTCCGCGACGAGCTTTTGATTCAGCGCTACGTCGGCTATGCGCAGAGTTTGATCGAGCTTTGCGCCAAGGAAATTGAGCGTACCGCCCACGATGTCGCTCTTCAAAAAGTTGCGCGGTTCTACGCTAAACGAATCAAGGAACTCTTTGATTTGTTTAACGATTTGGACCGAGACATCGTTGGCGAGTACCGCCGTCTGCAAGAAGCTGGTCACCTCGAAGTCATTACTTGTTCGGCTACGCATGCGTTTTTGCCGCTCATGAATCGCAACCGAGCTGCGCAGCGCGTGCAAATCGAGCTGGCAGTTTCGGAGTACAAGCGAGTTTTCGGTTGCCAGCCCAAGGGCATTTGGCTTGCGGAATGCGGCTATGAGCCTGGAATTGATGAGCTTTTGGCCGAAGCCGGCTTGCGCTATTTCTTCGTGGATACGCACGGTTTGATGTATGCGTCGTCGCGTCCGGTTTACGGCGTTTACGCACCCATCGCATGTGCCGCGAGTGGTGTGGCTGCGTTTGGTCGCGACGTTGAGAGCAGCAAGCAGGTTTGGTCCGCGCACGAGGGTTATCCGGGGGACGCCGATTATCGTGAGTACTACCGCGACATCGGTTTTGATTTAGAGTTCGACTACATTCGGCCCTACATTCATCCGGATGGCATTCGTATCAACACGGGCATCAAGTACCACCGCATTACGGGACAGACCGAGCAAAAGGCCATTTACGATCCTGAGCGGGCGGTGCAGCGAGCCAATGAGCATGCGGCGCATTTTCTGGCGAATCGCCAGGCGCAGGTTGAGCATTTGTCGCGTTACATGGACCGCGCACCAAATATCGTAAGTCCTTATGACGCAGAACTTTTTGGACATTGGTGGTTCGAAGGCCCCGATTTTATCGAGGCGCTTTGTCGTCAAATCGCGCACGACCAGACCGACATTGAGTTGACCACTCCGAGTCGTTATCTGAACGAAAATCCTGTGCTGCAAAGTGCTACGCCGGCGCTGTCCAGTTGGGGTGACGGTGGTTACGCCACGTACTGGTGTAATTCCTCAAATGAGTGGATTTATCGCTACTTACACGATGCTGCAGCGCAAATGGTCACGCTCGCGCAAGTGGCGGCTCAGCTCAATGAGGAAAAACAGGCGATTTTGAAGCCGGCGCTCGATCAGGCGGCGCGCGAGTTGTTGCTCGCTCAAAGCTCGGATTGGGCATTCATCATGCGCACGGGCACCACGGTCGAGTACGCAGTGGAGCGCACGGTCAACCATTTGTCGGCGTGCCGAAAGCTGTTCGAGGCGATTTCGCTCTACTTGGATGGCGGCCCGGAGCCCGATGCGGCCTACGTTGAGCAGCGTCGGTCGCAGTGGGGCATTTTCCCCGAGCTTGATTACCATATTTTTATAGAAGCGCCTGATCCGGTTGTGCCGCATTCGTTTACGAACAACCTCCCGCCGCCGATGTTTTATTAACTCGGTGAATCGTTAACAATTTCCGAAACTTCGAGCATTAGACTCGCTGAAACGCGTTTGCCGCAATGCCGAATCTCAGTCCTGAGCAGATGGCGATTGTGACCAGTCAAGCGCCGCGCATTTTGGTGGCGGCGGGTGCTGGTTC
>JAZUEA010000369.1:0-8032 GCA_045639945.1 Myxococcota bacterium | reverse complement strand
CAGCGCTGCTTTACTCGTTGTTGCACCTTTTCGGTTACGACCTGCCCCTTGAGCAGATTCAGAGCTTCCGTCAGTGGGATTCGAAGACGCCGGGTCACCCCGAAGTGGGCATGACGCCTGGTGTTGAATTGACCACGGGCCCGCTCGGACACGGTGCTGCGACCAGCGTTGGTATGGCACTCGCTGCCAAGCACGTGAATGCGCTCGTCGATGTGGCGGACGATGATTTCCAGGCCATGGGTCAGCGCGTGTTCGCCATCATGGGCGACGGCGATCTCATGGAAGGTATTTCATACGAAGCGGCGTCGCTTGCGGGTCACTGGCGTTTGGACAACCTGGTTTGGTTGTACGACGACAACAAGATCACCATCGATGGCACGACCGAACTCGCGTTTACCGAAGACGTTGCGAAGCGCTTCGAAGCGGCCGGCTGGAAGGTTTTGCACGCAGATGGTTGCGAGCACGCCTCGATTCAGGCTGCATTGCGCGAAGCCACCACGAACGCGCAAGGTCCGGTTCTCATCATTTGCCGCACGCACATTGGTTTCGGCAGCCCGAACCGCGCCGATACGTCTGGTGTGCACGGCACGCCGCTTGGTGAGGAAGAACTTCGCGCCACCAAGAAGAACTTGGGCTGGCCTGAAGATGCGCACTTCTTGGTTCCCGAAGATGTGGCGGCCTACTTCAAGGCGGCCATCGATCGCAAGATTGCGGATCGCGCGAATTACGAAGCTCAATTGAGCGCTTGGCGTGAGCGCCATCCCGACAAGGCTGCGGTTTACGATTCCTTGTGGAACGAAAACTTGCCGGCCGATTTGGAAGAGCGCTTGGTCGAAGCCACGCCCAAGTCTGGCGCCACGCGCGTGCTTTCCAACGCATCCGTCAAGGCTGCAATGGCGATTTTGCCGGGTCTTTGCGGTGGTAGCGCAGATCTCTCTGGCTCGAACGGCCTGAAGCTGAACAGCGAAAACTTCGGCGCTCCGGGTTGGTCTAAGGCTTACAACTTCACGTTCGCCGGTCGCCAGGTTCCGTTCGGCATTCGTGAGCACGCGATGGGCGCCATCACCAACGGTATGTCGTTGTTTGGCGCGCTCATTCCGTTCGGCGGCACGTTCCACGTCTTCTCGGACTACGAGCGTCCGGCTATCCGCTTGGCGGCCCTGAGCAACTTGCGCAACATTTTCGTGCTTACCCACGACAGCATCTTCTTGGGCGAAGACGGTCCGACGCACCAGCCGATCGAGCATCACTGGGCGCTCCGCGTCATTCCGAACTTGGAGTACTGGCGTCCGGCCGACGGCACGGAAACGGCAATTGCGTGGGCTGCTGCGATTCGTCGCACCGATGGTCCGGTTGCCATGGCGCTCACTCGTCAGAAGGTGCCGGAGTTGCAGCAGGCCGAAGGCTTTGAGATTCGCGACATCGAGCGCGGCGGCTATGTGGTCGAAAAAGCTGAGAATCCGGATGTTGTGTTCTTGGCTACGGGTTCCGAAGTTGGTTTGGCGATCAACGCGGCCAAGTTGTTGCGCGAAGCTGGCAAGTCGGTGCGCGTGATTTCCATGCCGTGCGTCGAGCGCTTCATGAAGCAGTCCAAGGAATACCAGGACAGCGTGATTCCTTCGAACCACAACTGCATTGTGACGGTCGAAGCGGGTGTGACGGGTCCGTGGCACCAGTTCAACGGTCGCAATGGTCTCTGCATCGGTTTGGATCACTTTGGTGCTTCCGCGCCGGACACCGTTTTGGCCGAGAAGTTTGGCTTCACGCCCAAGTCGGTTGCGGACCGCGTCCTCGCTCACCTCGCCACGCTCTGAGAAGCGTTAAATCCTCAATAAAATCAAGTGCCTACCAAAAATAGAGAAGTTCAAGCAACGGCTGTCCCGGGGATTGTTCGCGATCCTCAGGATGGCCCGCTCAAAGTGCCGCAGGGTTGGGTGTTTCTCAAATCCGGTGATGCGGGTCTCACGCGTCGAGTGAAATCCTCTGGTCCGGTTTGGAGATTGGTCGAGCCTGTAAAAAATCGCTTGTATGCGCGAGGGTTATACGCGCCGGCCGATCGCATCGCTCGAGCGCAGCAAGAACTCGAAGTTGAGCGCGCCGATCCTGCGTATGCAAAAAAACTTGAACAATCTCGGGCAAGTCGAGCGAAAAAGCAGGCTGCATACGTTGAAGATTTTCACGCAGCCGTTGTCTCGTTTTTGGCATTTGCACCGAACTACGCTGATTTAGCGCAGGAATTGGCGCGCCGCGTTACAGAACATGCAACGCCTGTTGGTTCAGGCACAGTTGCACGCACAGAACGAATTCCCATTGAAGATCGGGCACGTGCAGCGGTTGTGGCCTGGATGCGACATCAGACGAGCGCGTACGACCACTTGGAAATCGCGCACGTAAAAGGTGAGCGTCGAGCGGTTCGTCGCGAAATTGCTCAGGTTTCGATTGGAATTTTGAATCGTTACCGAAAAGGTTTGCCGCCTGCCCCAAATTGCCCACTTTGGCGAGCGCTGCACCAATAAACTTGAATAAGTCTTTGATTCTTAAAGACTTTTAATCAAACAATCCCCGAATCCACGCCCAAGCACCGCCGCCGCGTTCTTTGAATTTGCGGTATTTTTCGGCGCGTTTCACAGCGGTTTCTGCCATACGCATCAACGTTTCCTGGTCGGAGCCGCCGATGCGAACGTCCACGATTTCGCCGTGGTGCATGACGATGAGTGTGGGAATGGCCTGAATGTGAAAAGCTGAGCGAATTTCAGCAGTTGCCGGATCTTCGGTGTTGATTTTGCAGAACCGAACGCGGTCGCGAAAGTACGCGGAAGCGGCTTCAAAATGCGGTGCAGTGGCTCGGCACGGCGCACACCAAGGTGCCCAAAAATCTAAAAAAGCCGGCAAATCGCTGTGGATAACGTGTTCTTCAAACTCGGCGCGCGATCGAAGTTCGTAAACCAAAGGCTCTAATTGATTCATAACTTGCTGAATTTCTTGAAGATTAGAATGTTAGGCCAAGCGCGACGCCGTTGAATGTAGGCGTGAAGGTGAGGCTGCTTTTGCTGGTTCTTGGAGCCCAAATTGCGATGGCTCCGCTGGCGATTACGCTTGCGCCAGCGAGACTTAAGAAAACACGGGAAAGCATCGCGTGTGAATCGCGGTCGTCTCTGGCTTGAGCCATGCGCGCGATTTCGGCGTCACTTCGAAAGCCTTCCTCGGTGAGCTTCAATGCGTTTTTACGAGCGTACTCAATGCTGTCGTTGTCGTTGTTGGCAATAATGTAAAAATACGCTCCCGCTGCAGCTGTTGTGATGGCCGCTCCGATTGTGCCGAACATCGCGATTCTCCAATGTTTTTCTATGGAAGTTTGCGGTTCGGCAGCAATGAATTGGGTTTCGTCGAGCGGTTCGCTACTTGGTGAAAGTTTTTTTTGAGCAGGCGTGTTGAGGTTTGAATTGCTCAAAAATACTTGATTGATGGAATTTTGAACGAGTTTGAAAGCAGGCAAAATAACCCGTTTTTGTTGGTGATTTGGCTTAAATCGCAGTTCCAAACGCTCGGACTGTGCGAGAATCGCGTGGTGCTCAAATCGACCTTGAGAGCTTTTGACCACCAAAAAAAGTTCGCCGGCTTCGAAGTTCCATTCCGACGGCGCAACCATTGGACCTGGTTCTTGGCCGTTGAACGTGATTTCTGCATCAGGCGGCAAGTCTTCAATGGTGATAACTGCCGGATAAACCGCTCGTAACACCGCTTCCAGCACGCGAATTCGGCGCTGAACTTCTACTATTTCAGTCGCGTCTGTCGCAGCTTCCAAATAACTTTGGTAGTACGAAATCGCGTTGCGCGCGTCGCCTTGCTCTTCGGCCGAACGTGCGAGATTCCAAAGCAAAACAGGTGAAGGATCTAAATCGTAAGCGGCGGTGAACAAACTCGAGGCTTCTTCGAATTTGTGTTCGTTATAAAGCTTCACGCCGGATTCGTAGAGTTCTTTGGCTGTTTCTTGATTCCGCTTTAAAACCGAAGAATTAGAGGATGTAGCCGACTTTTTTGTGCCTGTTTTCTTCGAGATTTTTTTTGATTTTTTAGGCGATTTTTTTAGAGCGGCTTGAAGAAAATCTGCTGAAAAAATTGGTGCAGTTACGCCCACTTGCGGCCACGCGAGCGTTGCAAGCGCAGTCACGAAAATAAACTTGAGTGAGCGAGCGGAAAGATGCACTCAGACCTCGAAAAGCCAAAAGTCGATGTCTGTATTTTTACGCGAGATTTTTCAGAAAGGAACCTTTCTGAAGGTCTCTCTGGATTTCCAATCGCTTAAGGGCTTAAGAATGCGCCGTTTGATTTGATAGGTGTACTTTGCTCGAACCGCCCGTTCAATTTTTTGAACTCTGTGCCACTTTACTTGCACCGCGCAGTAATGGCGGATTGGCGTTTGTTGAAAGCATTGGGCGACCATACGGGCTCCAAACGCTGAGTCGTTGGCTACAAGCTGCATTAATTGACGAGCAAGAATCGACGAGATTACTTGTACTTAGTCAAGGCGAGCGCATTGATGAATCGGCCGTGCGTCGTTTGCTGACGCATGAAGTAGCGCCTGATCGAAGCGAAAGTTTTGAGTGGACAGCTTCTGAAGATGGCGATGCTACGTTGCCGGAATTCGCTCAACCGGCCGATAACAGCTCGAGTTTTGCAAGGCTTTTGTGGAGCGAGTCTTCGTCAGGTTCGCACGCGTCGATTTCGTCGATTTCTACATACGATTTGGCTGCGGGGTTGGCGAATGCGCCAGGATTAGATGACAAACCTGCGCATCGTTTTCAGTTTGCTGAGCGGCAAGTTCGCACGCGAATTTTTGATGTTTACGCCGGTCGCGATCTGTTGATGGGCCGAAATCTGAGCCTGCATTTGCATCGCCAAGATGGTCCACTCAATCGCAACGAGTTCATTACGGCGGTTCGTCGTCAAGCGCGGTTCCAACATCCAAATATGCAGCAGGTTTACGAAATGGGCCTCGATGCAAGCGGTGTGCCGTTTTATGCAACGGCGTGTCGTCTTGAAGAATCGATGCACGGCGTGCTGCGATCGCTGGCGTACGGCGAAGGCAAACAATGGACGCGGCTCAAGCTGTTGGAAGCGCTTTGGGATGTTTCGCGCGCGCTGTTGTTTGCGCATCAAAGTGGTTTGATCCACCGCGATGTTCGTCCAAGTGAGATTTTCCTCGGTTATTTCGGGCAGGTTGAACTCGCTGGTTGGTTCCGCTCGCGCCTCATTTCAGAAGCGCCGTCGACCGTGATCGATTCCGCGCTCAACGATGTGTCGCACGGACTTGGCTATCTCGCGCCGGAGCGATTGGAAAAAGGCCTTTCAGCGTGTGGGCAAGAAGCTGACGTTTGGGGATTGGGCGCACTGCTTTACGGTATTTTGACGCTTTGTCCGCCGCTCGCCGGTCGTTCGTCTTCTGAAATTTTGAAGCAATGCGCAGAAGAAGGCGTGGTGCCGCCGTCCGAGCGCGCTCGACATGCCGATATTCCGCAAGCGTTGGAAGATCTCTGCATGAGCGCGTTGGTCGTAGATCCGGTCCAGCGCACAATGACCGCTGCGATTTTTGCTTCAGAATTGCAGGCGTATTTGGACGGCACGCGCGCCGAAGAGCGGCGACTCAATCAAGCCGAAGCGATTTTGGATGAAGCGGAAACCGCCGCGCGCCACTACATGGAAGCGCGTGAGCGACTTCACCAAGCTTGGCGTGCCGAAGCGGAATTGCGCTGTAAACCGAGCTCTGAGCTTCGAAAAGTGCGAGCTCGCCTGCAAAACGCGCAAGAAGAAACCGAGCGCTGGTTCCACAAAACCAACGAAGCGTACATGAACACCATGGCGACGTTGCCGCGCTATGAACCGGCTCGTCGTGGACTTTGTGCGCTTTATTTTCGCGCGCTGCAGGATGTTCAAGCTGAGCAGATCAAACTGCCGAGTTCTGCGCTAGAAGCGAGCATTCGCCAAATTGAACCGGTGGGGTCGTCGCGATTTTTTAATGCGCCGGCGTCGCTCGATTTCAGCACGGATGACGCTCGCGATGAAATCACGCTGTTTGAAATGCAAATTCAAAACGGCGTTCAGCGCGTGACCAAACAAGTCGCTTCGGCCGTTGGGCATTTGTACTTAGAAAGCGTGCCGGCGGGCATGTACATCGCCACGGTCGTGCACAACGCAATGCAATTCATTGTGGACTTCTCTTTTGAGCCGGGCGTGAACTTTGTCCAAAAAGTGAAGTTCCCCGACGAAGTGCCCGAAGGTTTTGTGTTTGTGCCGGGCGGTCCTTGCGTGATCGGAAGGGACGGCGAAGAAGGTTCTCGACTCCAAGCCTTGCCGCATGGTTGGGCCAATGTGCCAGGATTTTTTGCCGGCGCATTTTTGGTCACGCTGGCTGAATACTTTGAGTTTTTGCGCACATTGCCGGACGGCGAAGCCATGCGTCGACTTCCCAGACGCGGCAACGGCCCTCAGCCGTGCTTCATGGCGCCCGACATCAACACAGCCGTTGGTCAATATCGCTGGTCTGAAACAATGCCGGCGATCGGACTTTCCTACGATGATGTGCTCGCTTACATCGCCTGGCGAAGCGCGCGCGACGGTCGAAAGTACCGATTACTGACCGAAATCGAGTGGGAAAAACTCGCGCGTGGTGCCAGTGGTCGTCGGTATCCGTGGGGCGATTTAGATGAGCCCTCGTTTGTCGGTTCTGCGTCTGTTTCGGGCACAAATCCGTGTGAAGTGGGCGCACATCCGTACGATCGCTCGGTTTATGGCGCTTACGATTTGTCGGGATGCGCGCGCGAATACACGGCCACCAATATCAATCGTCGCATCGTGTTGCGCGGCGGTACTTGGTATTTGCCGTTTACAGAAGCCGAACTTGTAACGAGAACGCTCACCTCAGCGGCGAGCGATTTGCTCTTTCTCGGTTTCCGGCTGGCTTTGGACGGTCCAGAAGGTTGCCCGCCCGTTGAAATTTGTGAAACGCCCGATTGGGTCATGAATGCGGGCCCAGACGTGCTTAAACCCACGCAAAGCGAGAACGCCGGTTTCGCGCAAGACGAACTCACGCTTGAAGGTCACACCGTTCTTGGTTCAATGGGACCGCCGCCGCCGCCTCGGCTCGATTGGAGCGTTGATCTCTTAGAATTAGGGCCAAAGCGCTATTCCATCATCGAAGAAATCGCGCACGGCAGCATGGGTCGTGTGGTTTTGGCGTACGACAACGTTTTGGAACGCCACGTCGCGCTCAAAATTTTGCACGAAAAGCACCGGCAAGACCGATTGTCGCGTTACCGATTCGCAATGGATGCGCGCATCACCGGTCGACTTCAGCACCCCGCCATGGTTCCAATTTACGACATGGGTGTGCTCGAAGACGGATTGCCGTTTTTTGCCATGAAGCCGGTGGCGGGCCAGTCGCTGCAGGAAATCCTTCAAGGTCGAGCGCAAGGCGATCGCCGAATGTTAATGGCGTTCCCGCTTGATCGTTTGCTCACGCTCATGCGCCGAATTTGTTTTGGCGTGGCGTTTGCAAACCAAGCTGCCGTTGTGCACCGAGATTTAAAGCCCGCGAACATTCTCATCGGATCGGTGGGCGAAGTGCTCATCGTTGATTTGGGCCTCGCGCGGCAAATGAATCCCGATCCGTCTGATAAAGCCGACATTCTCGAAGCGATTGAACTTTCAGGTTCAGATGGCCGAGTCACGCGCGCAGGATCGGTGATTGGCACGCCGTATTACATGTCTCCAGAGCAGGCGATGGGCTTGCAAGACATGGTGACGGAACTTTCCGATGTGTACGGCTTGGGCGCGATTCTCTACCACATGCTGGCGCATCGGCCGCCGTTTGCAGGCAAAAAAGTCAACGAAGTGCTTGCAAAAGTTCGCCGTGGACATCCGTTGCCGCCGAGCCAAGTTGCGCCGCAAGAAGAAATTTCGCCGGAATTAGACGAAATTGTTTTGAAAGCGCTTTCGCTGGATCCGAAACAGCGGCCCACAAGTGCGTTGGAAC
>JAZUEA010000368.1:0-4069 GCA_045639945.1 Myxococcota bacterium | reverse complement strand
CATCTGCGCCAGCGTACCAGCAAAACATGCAGGCAGCGGGATATGCCCAGCCGGGGCAGATGTACCCGCAAACGTACGCACCGGGGCAGGTTTATCCGCCAACGATGCAACCTGCAATTACTCAAGAATTTCAAGCTCTTGCAGGCTACGAACGCCAATCATCAGGTTCTCGTCGCTTGATGATTTTCTTGGCGGTTTTGATTTCGCTCATCGTTTTGGCAACGTCGGTGATTTTGCTTGCACGCCATCAAGTGGAACTCAAAAAGCAAAACACAATTGCAGCCGTCGCGCAGGGTGCAACGCTTCAAGTTGAAAGCGAGCCGGCGGGCGCAAATGTTTTTCTTGATGGTTTGCTCATGGGGCAAACGCCTGCGGAACTTCAAAAAATTTCGCAAGGTACGCACGAAGTTAAGCTCCAAAAAGAAGGCTTTGCGGAGTACAGCGCGCGATTCCCGATTCAAGGCGATGGGCCATTTGCAATTCCGCGGGTGGCGTTGGTTCCGCTGCGCGTTTCTGTGACGTTCAAGCCGCAACCTGCGACCGCTGAGCTTGTGTTGCGCACCAGCGACGGTAAAGAAACGCCGCTTGGAATTGGTGAGCAGCAGGTGGCGAATCTTGCAAATGATGGTCGTGCTGTGGTGATTGCTCGCGCTGAAGGCTTTGTGCCGTTGGAACGCCCGCTGCCCAAGCTTTCAACTCTGAATCACACGGAGTTCTTGAACTTGGTGGCTGTGCCAGCGCCGCAGCAAGCAAAGTCGTCTTCGAAGCCGTCTTCTACGGTGAGTGCTGCTGTGCGTGTGACCAATCGCAACCGAACTTCGGCGCCGTCGACAAACGCAGCAACGAAGAAGGGCACTTTGAAGCTTACTTCCAAGCCGCCGGCAGAAGTTTTTATTGGTGGCAAGAGCTACGGTTGGACGCCGCTTCAAGGTGTGGAATTGCCGCCTGGAACCTACAGCGTGGATTTGAAGCGCGGCGCGAATTATCCAATGCCGTTCAACACTTCCATTAAAGTGAACATCACGGCAGGCCAGGAAACGTTCGAGCGTTACGTGAACTGAGTTGCTTTGCTTTACATCCGCTGAATTTTAAAGCGGTTTTCATGTGAGTGTTTTAAATCACTCAGAATCCAAACAACTATTCAATCTTAAAAGAGAGCCGCTCTCGGCGTTTTGACGCTGATGCTTCGCCGTTGATGGTGGCGGGGTGGTATCGCCAGCTGAGTGCTGCATCTACGGCGGCTTCATCCAATCCGTAGCCCAATCCTTCCAAAACTTTGACGGATGTAACTCGGCCTTCGCTGTTGATTTCGAGTTCCAAAAGCACAGTTCCTTCGATACCAGCTCGCAAGGCTTGCATTGGATACTCTGGCTTCGAAATCTGAGCAGGTTTGGCCGAGACTTTGACCACTTTTTTGGGCGGTTCTGGAGGGGCTGGCTCAAAAGCTTCAGGCGGAAGCGGCGTTGTGGCTTCAGTGACTGGCGCTTGTGCAATGCGAGCGACTTGGCCGTAAAGCGTGTTGCCTACTTGAAAAATTGCGCCGGTGCCTTTTTCTTCGGTGCTTTGCGCGTTGATACCTGCAACTTGTGCCACTGGCTTTTCTGGCATTGCCTGATCGGGCTCACCTTTCAAGTATTCACCAGGCGGCGGAGGGGGAACTGGTTTTGCCTTTTTTTTCTTTGCTGTTACAGACTTAGCAGGCTTTTGCGTTTCTAGTTTAGGCTGCTCAATTTGAGGTTGTTTGGGAGGCTCTGCTGGAGAAACTGGCACCGTTTCAAACTTGGGTGCATCTTCGGGCGCTGGCTTTGCTTCTGTAATCGCTGCAGGTGCGGGCGTAACTTGTGAACTCTTTGATGATTTTAGAGTAAATTCAATAACTTGAGCGGATTGCGTTTTCGTGTGTGCAATCTTTTGAAATCCCCAAAAAGCAGCAGCGACGAGACCGAATGAAAACACTGCGCCAACCCCTAAAACCAGCGGGCGAAGTTTCGATTCGGGTTCATCTTCAAGCAAAAACATCGGATTTTACTTTGATTTTTCGCCTTCAGAATCAGGCTCAATATTAAGGGCAAATCGATAAACGCCGTTTTGACGCACCAGATCGATGGGCGAAATCACATCGCCGTGCGAAACTCGCTTATCCGCTGCAATCACTGCTTGTGGTTCACCGCCTTGCGCCGCTGCTTCTGCACAACGTTCGGCTGCCTGTTCACGCGTGGTGAGTTCGCCGTTTAAGTAGAGCGCGCCATCTGTTGCAAGCACGAAAGTCAGCGTTGTTTCAAGTGATTCGCCGCCTGTTGCTGCTCGCGGAAGCTCTACTTCGATGCTGTCTTGCACGATGTAACTGGAGGTGACCATGAAGATCAGCAGCAGCACCAACATGATGTCAACGAGCGGTGTGACGTTGATGCCAACAATGCCGTCGTCATTTTCGGAACTTGCTGCCATTAGATTTTGGAATTTTCCTTTTGAGTTTCTGCGGTTACAGCTGCTGCGTTTGAGTGCTCACAAAATGCGAGTACGATGCCGCTTAAAAAATCGGTTTGGGCAGTGCGATTCTTAATTGTGGTTTTGCAGACGTTGAAAGCGGCAACGGCTGGAATGGCGATCAAAAGTCCAACTGCTGTGGCGACCAAGGCTTCAGCGATGCCTGGACCAACGATGGCGAGCCCTCCTTTTGGATTGGCGCCCAATGCGCGGAAAGCAACAATGATGCCAATGACAGTTCCAAGAAGTCCTATAAAAGGCGCGTTGTTGCCTAACGTTCCTAAATAAGAGAGGAATCGCTCATACCGCTGACGTTCGCGAGCCGTTGCACTTTGGATCACGTGTGCGACAACCAATGGTCCGCGTGAAAAAGCTGAAAGGGCATCTGCAACCACGCGCTCTTCCATGGCTCGACCACGTGCCACCAGCGATTGCGCTTGTTGAAGGTCGTGAGCGTCCAGTGCAAGGGTTAATTGACGTCCCAATTGCGGCGCATTTACTCGAGTTCGAAAGTAGAGAAGTGCCCGTTCTAAAACGATAATCAGCCCAATGAGTCCAAGAGCCAAAAGAAGCCACATGACCCATTCCGCGCCCAGCGCTGCAATGTTGAGAAATGTTTGAATAATCGAGAAGTCGCCTGACATGGCTGCTCCAAAATAAAGCGACGCATTGTAAGAGATTGCCTATGCAACGTCACGTGATGAATGAGCGGCAGAGCTAAAAAAGTGAACGTGAGTTGCAAATGGAAAAAATCTTTTGATTTCGCTAAAGAACGTGAATCCGGAAAAATATTCCCGCAACGTGTGAGATTTCTTGAACTTTCGCGCTTTCTCTGTTAAGGACACGCGTCTTTTTTGGAGGCGCCCATGTCCGGCCACAATAAGTGGAGCACGATTAAACACAAGAAGGGCAAAGCCGACGCAGCCCGTGGCAAGCTCTTTACCAAGCTCATTCGTGAGCTCACCGTTTCGACCCGCGAAGGCGGCAAAGACCCCGACGGCAACCCCCGTCTGCGTTCCGCCATTCTTGCAGCCAAAGCGGCGAACATGCCCAACGACACCATCGATCGCGCCATCAAGCGTGGCTCTGGCGATGGCGACGCCGAGCAGTACCTCGAAATCTTGTTCGAAGGTTACGGCAGCGGTGGCGTTGCATTCATGGTCGAAACCATGACCACCAACCGCAACCGTACGGTCGCGGAAATTCGCCACACCTTCACCAAGTATGGTGGTGAAATGGCGAATAACGGCGCCGTGGCGTGGATGTTCGCTCGTAAGGGCCAAATCGAAGTGAACGGCGAAGGCGTTGATGCCGACGAACTCTTCATGGCCGCCGCTGAAGCTGGTGCTGATGAAGTCACCCCGACCGAAGGCGATGAGGGTCAGCCCATGTTCGCCATCGATTGCGCGTTCGCTGACTTGCACACCTGCGCTCGCGCTCTCGAAGCTGCTGGTTACAAGGTTACGCAGGCCGCTCCGGCTTACGTCGCCAACAACCCGCTCTCCCTCACCGGTGCTCAGGCCGAAAGCTGCCTGCGCTTGATGGAAGCCTTGGACGACTTGGACGATACCCAGAACGTCTA
>JAZUEA010000367.1:0-6531 GCA_045639945.1 Myxococcota bacterium | reverse complement strand
TGCGCGTGAATTTTGAGGCACTTCATGAGCGAGCGCATCAACTTGCAGTAAACGCTCGTCTTCATTGGTCGAAAGGTGCGTGGTGAATACGCTGAGTTCACCTGCTGGCGTTTGAATGCGCGCTGAAAGCACACCTCGCGGTTCACCAGAAATTCGAGGAAGTGCTGTAAACCTCGAAGTCATTGGATATTTCGAGAGCAGCGCAATACCAAACGCGCCATTTTCTGTGAGCGGTGTGCGGTGAATCTTGGGACCTTCGTAGGGAAAATCGCGCGCCCAAAGTGCAGGCCCAAACGCGCTGTTCATGCCTAATTTCTCAGCAATTTCGCGAGGTTGGTCTAATCCGTCGCCCATGCACCAGTGAACGCCGATTTCTTGCAGCGCGATGACGTCTAGGTTCAGTGCTTGCAAGTCATGAATGATGTGTTCGAGCGAAGTTTCAATGCCAACGCGAATGTTGAAGGTGGCAACCCTCACTGGGCGTCTCCCTTAAACGCGATGTGCTGATTCTCGGTAGCCGTGAACGAATTACTCACTGCCACGGCTTGCCCATCTGCGTTCAAAAGCGTGGCCTGGTACTTTCGGCCTGGCAAAAGTTGAGCAGTTTCTTGAACGGTGGGCAGCAAAATTTTATGGTCGATTTCTAAGATTTGAACTGTAACATCTTGGTTTTCTTCGGAATTTAAATCAAAGAAAACGTGAACAGTTCCAAGCGGTGAAACTTCCAGTGTGCGTGTGACGGTGTCGCCAGGCGGACAATCAAACGTGTCCGTTGCGGTATACCAAAAGACTTTGGAAGTGCCGTCGTGCTGATTTTCTGTGCGCCAGGCATTTAAGATCAGTGTGCGGTCTTCGCCGGAAGTTGTTGAAAATACAAATCTTTTATCGCCCGGGCCTTCGTCACTTAAAAGCAAAGTGTCGTTTGTTTCGAGTGTGAGCGAGACGAAAGCGCCGCATTCCTCAAGATCGAGCACGCCTTCTGCGTTGCGTGTGCAATCGCCCAGTGCTTGAAGCGCAAGGCCAAGGCGCACTTCACTCATTTCGTAAGGCTCAACGATGCAGCCAGAAATCGTAAGTGCAGCAGTGATGGCTAAAAATCGTTTCATTCAAACCTCACTTTGACTTCGATTGTGGTCTCGCGCGAGCTAAAATCTTCGGATTCCTGACCTTCAATGCTGCCCGCTTCGCCACTTTGGCCATCCAAACACGCAGATTGCTGGCTTTCAGGACCTTCTGAGTCGACCACGAGCGTCTCAATTTGCTCAGAGGATGGCGGCGACGGTAACGGTAAATCTAAAATTTCACCTGGCAAAAGCGGTGCTTGCAAAGTAGTGCAGTCTTCTGCGCGCTCGCCGGTTTCCGAAAGGCAGTAGGTTTCGTTCGCGGTATTTACCAGCGCTGGCCCTTTGATCGACGCCAAGTTGCACGGCGTAAAGGACGCACCGGCCGCCAAGCGAACAAGCGCCTGTGGACAGTGGATTTCAACGCGGTGCACACTTTCTGCGCTGAGCGAAAAGACTTGTCCTGTCTTAATTTCCGAGATTTTGCCTGTTTCAGAAATCATGCGCGGTGCGGCAAAACTAAAAGCGACAAAACCGAAAAGTGCGCAGCAAAGGGTGATGAGCTTTTGCATCTCAATCTCCAAAGCGTGCGTTTACGCCCAATGTAGAGACGTGCCTAAAGTATTGAAATCGTTCTACATTTGAGCGGTGGTCGTTCATTCGCCAGCTTGCTTCTAAATCGACTTCGCTCAGAGTTTTGCCTTTGAAAATCGGCCAGGTAAGGCGAGTTTCGAGCGTGAAAGCACCATCCACGCGGCGGTCGTCCCAGAAGAAGCTGCTGGAGGGCATCCAGCTGTAGTAGTCGCGCGAGTCTGGGTGGAAGCTGAAGTCGTATTGTGCGGTGAGCGTGGCGGAAAGCTTGTGCGGCAAAAGCGCGGAAACACCCAATAACGCGATGGGGTTGTGTCTGCTGTAGCCGCGGCCTTTGGCGTCTTCGTTGCGGTAGGCGAGTTGTGCCAGCACTTTGAGGCGACGATCGAGCAGCGATTGCTGTGCGGAAAGGCGCGCTTCGTTTTGGTACATGTCGCGCCGCTGATCTGCAAACCTCGCGATATTAAAGCGATAAATAGCTCGTAGCCGTAGGTTTCGGTTGAGTTCATGCGTAAACGCAGCTTCCAATCCATGGCGCTCCGAGAAAACGTGCGCGCTTTGCGGAATGGTGCTCTCGCCGCCCATTAAGTGCAGTAAGGCGAATTTATATTTGAGAGTTGCTTCCGTTAACCGCGTGGATTGAAAGGAAAATCTTGTGCCCAGGCTGGCGTCGATTGAGGTGGATGAAAAATCGCTTGCGGGTTCAGAAAAGTAATCGGTGCGTGCGAGATTGAGATCGCCTGTTAAAAACAAAACGCCGGGTTCAAAACTGAATGCCCATGGCGTGGCATGCACGCCGCCGCGAATGTTCAGACCAAAAGCGGCTGCATCGTCCAATGCTTTTTCGGTAGCGTTCTCAAACATCTGTGTGACGTTTGAATCGTAAGAACCCGAAATTCCAAAGTTTGCACCAATCGACCTTTTGGATTGACCAGTCGCGTATGCCGTGGCCAAGCGCCAATTTGAGAGTGACTGATTCAGCGCAGCGTCATAGCTTTGCAGAGCAGAGAACTTGGCTTGTGCTTCGTCAAATTGTTGCGATTCAAAGAGATAGGCGCCTTCTTCGAGCTGTGCACGTTCGCGAAGTATTGGATTTGTGAGTTCTGATGAAATGCGTGAAGCTTCATCGACTTCGTTTTGCTGCAGCGCACAGAGCGCCAAAAGATATTGTGCCGCTTCAAGATTGGGAGCGAGCTGAAGAGCACGCTGGGCTGACCGCGTAGCTTGCGCGATTTTGCCCTTCTTAAGCTCTATCTCTCCGATATGACAAAGAATTTTTGCAGAAGCTGCGTTGCGTTTGGTGAGTTTCCAGGCCTCTTGAAGGTGTATGAGCGCTGTTTCAAGATCACCCAACGTTGCTTCAATTTGACCCAGTAGCGCCAGCGATTCTGCATCGCTGTTGCACGCGCTCACGGCCTGAATCGCCAGCGTTTTTGCTTTGTCGTGATTGCCTTGTGAAAAGGCCCACTTCGCTTCAAATCGTAAATTGAGCGCATCGTAGGTGCATGGATCAGCATGTGCCACAGAAGCGATCAGGCAGAGCAAAGAACTGGCGAACAGACGCGACATTACTCAGGCTTCTTATTGTAAATCTCGATGATGGTGTACTCGACAGCGCCTTTTGGCGTGGCGACGCGCACTGTGTCATCGACTTCTTTACCCAAAAGTGCTTGGCCAACTGGTGATTTGTACGAAATTAAACCTTGCTTGACGTCGCTTTCGTCGGCACCGACCAAGCAGAACAGGCGAGTCTGAGATTTATTGTCTTCGACTTCGACCCACGAAAGGAAATCGACGCGTTCGCAATCAATGGGCGGCAGCTTAACTTGAACGGCGTCTAAGCGGTGGCTCAAGAATTCCAAGCGATGATCGATTTCGCGAAGGCGCTTTTTTCCGTAAATATATTCGGCATTTTCGCTTCGATCGCCTTCCGCTGCTGCAGCGGCAACAGTGGCCACCACGCGTGGGCGCTCCACTTGGTAGAGCTCATTCATTTCGGCTTGGATGCGATCGCGGCCTTCTTTGCTGATCCATTCAACGTTGGCGGCCGGCTTGGCTGCTTGTGCTGCGGCGGGTTTTCTTGGACTGCTCATCGGTTGCCTCCACGTTGATTGGCGCGTCGATTATTGTTTCGAGTTGCGTACCGGGCAAAGAGACCGCCGGTGAGCGTATCCAACTTGGCGGTCAATTCTTCCAGGCGCAATTCCTGGCTGAGCTCAGAGCGAATGTCGCGCGGTGGCTCGAGAATCTTCTCAATTTGCAGGCGACGGCGCTGGTAGTAAAGGTTTGAAACGTTGTCGACCAGCTCGCGTGCCAGAGTTTGAGCGTTTGCCAGATCGAGCACTTCTGCGTTGTAGACCAAGTTCGGCAAATTCCACTGCGCGCTGGCTTCCAAGTCGAGCGACGAACCGACTGCATTATCAAGCGTGGTTTGGTCGCTGCCTTCATCCCACTTGGTCACGTCCATGTCTTGGCTTGAGCGACGAGCACGAATGCCCAAATTCGGCAGAGCAGCTTTCCAAGATGCGCGACTTCGCAGACTTTCTGTGTGCTCGTAATCCAAACCGCTTTGCGTGAGTGCCGCTTTGAGAACCTCTTCGATCGTTGGTTCTTGCTTCAACGCTTCCAACGCTTGGCGAACATCCTGCGCGTGAGCGGGCGCCAGCGTCAAAAAGCTGAGGCATAAAGCAAGACTCAGGTGACGTAACAGGGCGTGCAGCTTCATAAATCTCCTGTGTTGGCGCGCTTGAGCGAAAGGCCGGACAAGCATTCAATCTTGGCTTCTAATGCTTCGATGCGCAAGTCACGCCAGATTTTGGCGCGAGCGTCGCCTTCTCCAATAAACTCTGCAAATTTCAGAGCTTGGCGTTCTTGGTAGGCAGAACTGAGCGTGTTTGTAAGGGCGAGTGCTTCTGCTTTGGCGCGCTTGACCAATCCCGAGTTGGGCGAGGCGTTGCGCGAGTAAACTGCTTCAGAGAGCTGCCAGTTGGCGGTCAAGTAAAATTGGAACCACGAAAAGTTGCCCTCGTTGTAACCCAGGCGCTCGCCCAAGTTAAATGAAGGATATTCTTCGCCGTTCAATTCTGAAGTTCGATAGCTGAAGTTCGCGGAAACTCTTGGCAAAATAGACGCGATGTTTGCGCGTTCGAGCTGATTTTCAATGTTATCTAAAGCGCTTCGCTTGAGGGCCGCACGAATCACATCTGTGAGCGTGGGCTCATTTTCGTGGGATTCTAAAAATCGCTTGAGTGCGTTGCCGCGGAATGTGCCCGCTGGATCGTAAAATCCCTGTAAATGATTGCGAGTTAAAACCAAACCTCTCAATTTTGATGTGGCCGGCGCGACAGCTTGAACTTCGGTGTCTAAGCCGCCGATTTGAACGACTTGCCAGTTTTTACCGCGATCGAGCGACGAGAAAAGGTCACGGTTGGTTGCTACAAAAATGTTGTTTGGGCCGTCTTCGGTTTGCGCGATGCTCGCAACTGCACCTTCAAAGGGTAATTCTACCTGGATAAAAGTGCCGTTTCCATAACTGGTAAAATCGCGAGCGTCGCGCCGGTAGAGTGTGCCGCGGGAGATGCCAAACGTGTTGCCCCGAACGTCCATCACAATGCGATCGAAAGCTAACGTTGCGATTTTATTGAAGGTTGAGCCGCCATCGTTGCTTTGATAGGTGGCGTTGTTGGTGCTGACGATGAGTGTGGCGGTTTCGGGGTGAAACGCGAGCGCGCGAGCGCCGTCTGAAAACTCAGGAATTTCGAGCTCTGTCCAGCTGTCGCCTTGATCGTCGGAGAAGAAAACGCCGCGATCGGTGCACGCAAAAAGTCGAGATGCTGCGCGCGGGTGGCGAGCGAAACAGTTGATGGCACCAGGACTTGTGTGAACAGGTCGCCAGGATTTACCGCGATCCATGGTGCGCCAAACACCGAATGTGCCACCTGCAACGGCGATGTCCGCATTGTACGGTTCAACGTCGAGTGCGGTAATGCGCAAATCGCTGTTTTTAGGACGGCGAAGTGACGCAACATACGGAGATGGTTCAGGAAATGCCTCTAGCGGACGAACCAACCAACCATTGAGTGCGGAAATGATGCGGTAGCTAACGTTTAATTCGTAGCTGTTTTGAAAGCCCTTGATGGGGCTGAATGCCAACACCTGTGCAGGGGACGGGCCGCCGCTGATATTGCGCACTCCTTGGTAGGACAGCGATTCGAAGCGATTTCGTCGTTTGGCAGATGTAAGTGGCAGTGCTGAAAAGAGAATTCTCGTGCTGTCCCAAGTGATGCCGCCGTCGCGTGAAATGAAAACACGACCGTCGTTGGTGCCTACAAAGTAGGTGTTCGGTTCACTTTGGGCGCGAGCGAGAGAGGCAAGTGAACCTTCAAGGCCTGCAGCACAAGCAACGGAAGCGCACAAAAGCGCGAAAAACATGAAAAAAAGCGATTTCACGGTTGTGCGACGATCCGAGAACCTAGCGAACAAGGTAAAATTCCGGCGCAAAGAATCCTCTTTTATGCGTGATGAATCAAGAACATCCCGATTTTCTTGCATCCAACGCGAAAATTTGTTGAATGCGGCCCCATGAGTGCACACGAAATTTTTGCAAAAACTCTCCGCTCGCTGCGTGCGATGCACAACGATTTACCACTTTATTTAGGCAGTTTAGCAGCGATGCTGCTCGCCTCGGGCTTCTCACTTGGATGCGCTGACGGTTCGGTTTCTGCGGGCTCTTGCGTAACGCGTAAAGACTGCAATCCTGATCAAATTTGTAAGTCGGGTGCTTGCGTTAAAGCTGAGTGTGAAGAAAGCGATGCCGGTGTAAATCAGTGCCCCGACGGTAAAAAATGCGTTGATGGCATTTGCCAAGTCTCGAGCGTTG